>JBBQOR010000151.1:0-5774 GCA_038331055.1 Burkholderiales bacterium | reverse complement strand
AGCACAGCGGCTGGAGCCTGGACGACGGCTGGCGCCAGCGCGCCGAAGGCACGCGTTTCTGGGGCAGCGCGATGATCGCCCCGCAGCGCGCGCTGGCGGCTGACAACCCGCTCGCCGCGGCACTGGCCGCCGATGCCGATGCCGCCGAGACCGGCTATTGCCTGATCGTGCGCGACATGTCGGCCCACCGCGACACGACCGAGGACGCGCGCCGCGCCGCAGTCTGCGACCACCTGACCGGCATCGGCAACCGCCGCGCCTTCTTCGACGCGGCCGAGACCGAACTGCGCCGCTGGCGGCGCCTGTCGCGCCCGCTCTCTCTGCTGGTGATCGACGCCGACCACTTCAAGACGACCAACGACACCCATGGCCACCCGGTCGGCGATGCCGTGCTGCGCCACATCGCCCACCTGATGGGCGCCACCTTCCGCCAGATCGACGTGGTGGCCCGCATCGGCGGCGATGAGTTCGCCGTGCTGCTGCCAGCGGCCGATCTGGCGAGCGCGCAGGGCATCGCCGAACGTTTTCGTGGTGCGGTCGAAACGCAGCCGGCGCAGACTGACGCCGGCCCGGTGCGTTGCACCGTGAGCATCGGCATCGCGACGATGGACGAAGCCACCGCCGACGTCGATGCGTTGCTCAAGCGCGCCGACGAAGCCCTGTATGCCGCCAAGCACCTTGGACGCAACCGCGTCTGCGGGCCGGCGATGAGCGTTGCCGAACCGGGCTGACTGACATGTCGGGCACCGTCTCTGCAGCGGCCTACGAGGCGCTGGTGCAGTTTCTGTACCAGGCGCCGGTCGGCCTGGTGCAGACCACGCTCAGCGGCGAGGTCGAGATGATCAATCCGACCTCGGCGCGGTTGCTGATGCCGCTGTCGCGCGACGGTTCGCTGGACAACCTGTTCGACGTGCTCGACGGCGTGGCGCCGCAACTGCGCGGCCAGGCGCAGGCGGTGCAGCGTGAAGGCGATGTGATCTGCGACGGGCTTCGCCTCACGCCGCCGGCCGCCGACGGCGAGGCCGCGCAGACGCTGTCGATCAGCGTCGTCAGACTCGATGGCGGGCGCCTGATGGCGGTGCTCGACGACATCAGCGTTCAGGTGCGGCAGCAGCAGAACCTGCTCGAACGGCGTCTGCGCGATGCCTCGCTGATCGACGTGCTGACCCAGATGCCCAACCGCGCGGCGCTGAGCGCGACGATTGCCAATGCGCTGCTGCGCCGTGCGCGAGAGGCGGGATCGAATTTTGCGGTGCTGTTCCTCAACTGCGACCGTTTCAAGCGTGTCAACGACCTCTTCGGCACGGCCGTCGGCGACGGCCTGCTCGGCGTGCTGGCGGCGCGCCTGCGCGGCGTGCTGCGCGCCGGCGAATCCATGGCGGCACGCGTCGGCGGCGACGAGTTCGTGGTGCTGCTCGGGTCCCTGGACAGCAGCAACGAGGCGCTCGCCATCAGTCAGCGCGTGATCGATGTGCTCGGCGGGCCTTGTCACGTGGCGGGGCATGCGCTGACCTGCACCGTCAGCGGCGGCTTGCTGCTCGGCGATGGCGCAGAAGGCGATGCCGACGACATGATGAGCGACGCCAGCATCGCGATGGTCGAGGCCAAGCGCCAGGGCGGCGGCCGCTTCGTCGCCTTCGAGCCGGTGATGCGCGAGTGGACGATGCAGCGCAGCCGCACGGAAATTGAACTGCGGGTGGCGCTGGCCGAAGGGCAGCTCTTCGTGGTCTATCAGCCGATCGTCGCGCTGCAAGGCCAGGGTGCCGAGCGCGGCTGTGTCGGAGTCGAGGCGCTGGTGCGCTGGCGGCATCCGCGGCGCGGCATCGTGCCGCCGATCGAGTTCATTGGCGTCGCCGAGGAATGCGGGCTGATCGGCGCGCTCGGCGACTTCGTGCTCGCCACCGCCGTCCGCCAGCAGCTTCGCTGGCGCGAAGAACTCGGCCCGCTGGCGCCCGGCTGGACCGCGGTGAACCTGTCGCGCGCCCAGATCCAGGAGCCCGGTTTCGTCGCCGGGTTGCAGGAGGTGCTGGCGGCCACCCGGCTGCCGCCGCAGTGCCTGCAACTCGAAGTCACCGAAAGCCTGGCGGCGCAGAACGCCGCAGTGCAGGCCGTGCTGAAGCAGCTGAAGACGCTCGGCGTGGTGCTGGCGCTCGACGACTTCGGCACCGGCTATTCGTCGCTGGCCAGCCTGCACCAGTTTCCGGTCGACGTGGTGAAGATCGACCGTTCGTTCACATCGCAGGTCGACATCAGCACGCACCACCGCGTGCTGGTGCAGGCCACGGTGATGGTTGCCGGAAGCCTGGGCATGAGCACGGTCGTCGAAGGCGTCGAGACCGAGAGTCAGGCCGCGCTGGTGCGGCAGCTCGGCTGCGACAAGGGCCAGGGCTACCTGTTCAGCCGGCCGCTCGAAGCGCAGGCGCTGGGCGCATGGCTGCAGCAGGCCGCCGTGATGGCGTGCGCGCAAGACCATCGCTGAAGAACCGGGCTTCTGCGAGCAGCCCAGCGCTGTGGCCGTCGTCGCTGGCGAGGCGGGCGCGGTCCGCTGGATCCCGCGCGCCGATGTCGAACGGGCTCTGCTGGCAGACGCGCGGCACCTGGTGCTGCTGGTGCGCTTCCTCGGCCAGCGTCTGCGCGAGGTGCAGACCCGCGAACGAGCCTGGAGCGCGCACACGCCGGTGACGGCGCGCATTCGTTGCTGCGCGGCCTGCTGGCCGACCTGCCGCGCACGCACATGCCCTGGGAGCAGGTGCTGCGCACCCAGGTGGCGCGCGCGCTGACGCAGCAGCCGGCGGTGTCGTGGTCGCGGCCCTCGCGTTCGTACATGGCCAACCAGGGCCGCATCAGGCGCGGCTGCCCCGGTCTGCCGGGCCAGCCAAGGCGCGGCCCTCCTGGCACTGCGGTGCGCCGCATGCCCTGGGAGCCCGGCCAGAGCAGCACGCGCCCGGTGCCCAGGCTGGTGCTGGTGGTCGACGTCTCGGGCTCGATCGACGACGCGCTGATGCAGCGCTTCGCACGCGAGATCGAAGCCGTGTCGCGCCGCCTGGCGGCCTGCCTGGTGCTGGTGATCGGCGACGATCATGTGCAGCAGGTGCTGCAGCACCGGCCCGGCCGCACGACGGTGGCCGAACTGCTGAAGCTGTTGCGTTTCGACGGCGGCGGCACCGACTTCACGCCGCTGCTGACCGAGGCCGCCGAACACCGCCCCGACCTGGTGGTGGTGCTGACCGATCTGGACGGCCCCGCCCGCATGCGCCCGGCCTGCCCCGTGCTGTGGGCGGTGCCCGAGGCCCATGCCGCCGCCGTGGCACCGTTCGGGCGCAAGTTGGTGCTGTCCTGAAGTCGGCTGGCCCGCGGTGTCGCGCGGCGTGGTGTTGAACGGACGACGCGCTGCCTGGTCACGGACAACGCACGGCTTGGGGCGCGGAGTGCGCGGCGCGCGGAGCACCTGCGGCTTTGCCCGCCTGTTCCGCTGATCGCCTGACGGCCTGCCGTCAGAGACTGGGCTGCGGCCCGACCCGCGCCCCAAAAGTCCCGCGATGGCCCTCGACAAGATTCGCATCAGCAACCAGATCGTGTGCCTCGAGGTGACGGACGGCCGGCATGCCGCGATCGACGCCGGTGCCTACCTGCGCGCCGCACGAGAACTGCGCGAGGCGATCCGGCGCGAGTTCGGCGCGTTGCCCATGCGCGCCTTCCTCAACCGCGCGCTGCCGTCGGTACAGACCATTGCCGAGAACGTGTTCTTCGACCATCACCGACGCTTCGCTGACCTCGACGGCAGCGGCGGCGCCGGCCTTGCGTTGGCGGTGTCCGACCGGCTCCTGCAGCGCCTGCGGCGCCCTTAGACCGCGGCCGATGCCTTCTTCGCCTTCCTCGACCTTCCGGCCTGGCGCCGCTTCCATGACCCGAACCCGCAAGCTGATGCAATCCCTGCGCACCCATCCACGAGGGGCCGGAGCGCTGGCGCTGGTCCTCGCCCTGCTCACGGGCGCGCTGATGCTGCAGCAACGCGCCGCCGACGAGGCCCTGGCGCGCCAGCTGCCCGAGGTGCGCGCCTTCGAGGCCGACGCGCAGACCTGGCTGCTCAACGAGAAGAGCGTGGCCGACTTCAGGCGCAGCCTGGGCGCGCACGAACTGACGGCGGTGGGGCTGGCGGCGTCGCCGCCCGGGCTCGTGCTGTACACGCTGAAGAACGGCGACAAAGCCAGCACCACGGTGCCCGGCTGCACGCCGCTGGGCTGTGCCGCGACGCTGCTGGACGGCCTGGGCGAGCGCAGCGCCGAGGCCGGATTCGCGCTGGTCAGCGTGCGCGTCGACCCCCGCACCGTGAGCCACCGCCTGCTCGAAGGTGCCGCGACCGTGCTGTCGCCGCTGCTCGTCATCGGCGTCGTGCTCGGCGCGCTGTTCGTCGCGACGCGGCTGCAGATGGGGCTGGGCGGCGCGTCGATGCTGACGGTGCAGCCGCCCACCCGATTCGCCGACGTCGTCGGCAGCGAAGAGGCCAAGGCCGCCCTGGCGCGGGTGCGCGCCTTCCTCGGCGAACCGGCGAAGTACGCCAGGCTGGGCGCGGCGCCGCCGCGCGGCGTGCTGCTGGTGGGCCCGCCGGGCACCGGCAAGACCCTGCTGGCGCGGGCACTGGCCGGCGAGTGCAAGGCCAGCTTCATCGCGGTCGATGGCTCGTACTTCACCGCCATGTACTACGGCGCGGGTGTCGGCAAGGTGAAGGAACTGTTCAAGCTGGCGCGGCGGCATGCGCCCTGCGTGCTGTTCATCGACGAGATCGACGGCATCGGGCAGCGCAGCCAGGGCCGCGCCGGGGGCGGCGCCGAGTCGGAACTCAACCGCATCATCAACCGCGTGCTCGTCGAGATGGACGGCTTCGACCCGCTGAGCAACGTCGTCGTGGTCGGTGCGACCAACCACGAGGACAACATCGACGAGGCGCTGCGCCGGCCCGGGCGCTTCGACATGCTGGTGCGCCTGGCGCTGCCGATGCTGCCCGACCGGCAACGCCTGTTCGATCTCTATCTCGGCCGGCTGCATCACGACGGCCTCGCAGACACGCTGGCGCTGGCGCGCATGAGCGCCGGCATGTCGCCGGCGGACATCGCCAACACCGTCAACAAGGCAGCCTCGACGGCGGCCGAGCAGGGCGCCGAGCGCGTCGGCGCCGAGCACCTGCTGCGCGCCATCGAGACGCAGCAGCTCGGCGGCGACGTGTCGCCGGTGAAGGCGCTGCTCAGCCAGGCCACGCGCCGCCGCCTGGCCTACCACGAGGCCGGGCATGCACTCGTGGCACACGTGCTGCAGGTCGGCTCGGTCGAGCGCGTCAGCATCGAGCCACGCGGGCAGGCGCTGGGCGTCACCCACATCCACCGCGAGAGCGAGGAGCCGCTGTACCAGAAGGCCGAGCTGTCCGCCCGCCTGGCCATGCTGCTGGCCGGCCGCGAGGCCGAACTGATGGTGCTGGACAGTGTTTCCAGCGGCGCGTCAGACGACCTCAAACGGGCCTCGGAGCTGGCCGTGAACATGGTCGGCTCGCTCGGGTTCTCGGATCGTTTCGGCCTGCTGAGCGTGGCCGGCGTGCCCAAGGAACTGCTCGGCCCCGACGTGCAGGCCGCCGTGCTCGACGAGGCGCGGGCGCTGCTCGAGACCGCGCAGACCACCTGCGTCGCGCTGCTGACGACGCATCGCGCGCGTCTGGACGCGATCGCCGCGCGCCTGCTCGAAGTCGAAGTGCTCGCCGGCGACGAACTCGTGCAGCTGCTCGG
>JBBQOR010000150.1:0-5775 GCA_038331055.1 Burkholderiales bacterium | reverse complement strand
ACAGACCGCCGCTGCTGGGGATCAGCGCCTCGATCTTCTGGCCGGTCTTGCCGTCGATGGCACGCTGACGCGCGATGTTGATGTCACCCGACCAGCCCAGCGCGACGCAGATCGAGCCGCCGGCCATGTCGTTGATGTAGCCCGACGAGCTGAACAGCGTGACATGCTGGCGCACGCTCTTGAGTAGCGCCGCGGCCGCCGGATAGTCCGCCGGGTTCTTGCTGAACGGGGGCTTGCCCAGATAGTGCAGCGCCGCCGGCACCACCTCGGTGGCGGAATCGAGGAAGGACACACCGCAGCTGCGCAGGCGGCTGATGTACTCGGGCTTGAAGACCAGGTCCCAGGCGTTGTCGGGCATCGGCAGGTTGCCCAGTGCGGCGCGCACCTTGTCGACGTTGATGCCCACCGTGGTGAAGCCCCACAGCCAGTTCACGAGGTGTTCGTTGCCCGGGTCCATGCGCGCAAGCTGGGCCTGCACCGCCGGGTCGAGGTTCTTCAGGTTCGGGATCTGCGCCTTGTCCAGACGGCGCAACAGCCCGCCGTCGATCTGCAGCTTGGCCCAGTTGGACGACGGCACGACGAGGTCATAGCCGGTCTTGCCCGCCACCAGCTTGGCATGCAGGATCTCGTTGTTGTCGAAGTTGTCGTAGCGCACCCGGATACCGGTCTCCTTCTCGAAGTTCCGGATCGTGTCCTCGGCGATGTAGTCCGACCAGTTGTAGATGTTCAGGACTTTCTCTTCCTCCTGCGCGCCGGCCCAGGCCGTGGCAAGGGACAGGACGGTGGCCACAAGAACAGACTTCAGGCTCATTCGCGATCCTCCAGTACGGAACAGAAGAAGGGCAGACGTTGGGGGCCAGGGCAGCGGGCTCTGGCCGGTGTCAAGTCTATGACAGCCAGCCGGCACGCCTTGCATCGGCCAGGGTCAAGTCCAGGCAGCGGCGCACCAGCGCCATCACCTCGTCGATCTGCGCGCGCGTGATCACCAGCGGCGGCGCGATGATCATGCGGTCGCCGACGGCGCGCATGATCAGGCCCTGCGCGAAGCAGTGGCCCCGGCACACCATGCCGATCTCGCGGCCGGCGTCGAAGGCCGCACCGGTGGTCTTGTCTTGCACGAGCAGGATGGCGCCCATCAGTCCCCGGGTTTCGGCATCACCCACCAGCGGGTGATCGCTCAAGCCCGCAAAGCACTCAGCAAGATACGGGCCGACGTCGTCGTTCACATGCTCGACCAGCCGCTGCCCGCTGATCAGCCGCAGATTGGCCAGTGCCACCGCGCAAGCCACCGGATGGCCCGAGTAGGTGTAGCCATGGGCAAACTCGCCGCCCTTCTCGACCAACACGCGTGCCACGCGCTCGCCGACCATCACGCCACCCAACGGGATGTAGCCGCTGGTGACACCCTTGGCAAAGGTCATCAGGTCAGGCTTGAAGCCGAAGGTCTCGCAGCCGAACCAGCGGCCGGTGCGGCCGAAGCCGCAGATCACCTCGTCGCTGACGAGCAGGATGCCGTACTGGTCGCAGATGCGCTGCACCTCGGGCCAATAGGTGTCCGGCGGGATGATCACGCCGCCGGCGCCCTGGATCGGCTCGCCGATGAAAGCAGCCACGTTCTGCGGGCCGATCTCCAGCAGTTTGGCCTCCAGCCAGCGCGCCGCGACGAGGCCGAACTCGTCACGGCTGAGGCCGGCCGGGCGGCCGTGCAGCCACCAGTAAGGCTGCTCGATGTGCACGATGCCGGGGATCGGCAGCCCGCCCTGCGCGTGCATGCCGCTCATGCCCCCGAGCGAGGCGCCGGCCATCGTCGAGCCGTGGTACGCGTTGCGCCGGCTGACGATCACCTGCCGCTCGGGCTGGCCCAGCAAGTCCCAGTAGCGGCGCACCATGCGCACGATGGTGTCGTTGCCCTCCGAGCCCGAGCCGGAGAAGAACACATGCTGGAACTGCGGCGGCGTCAGTTCGGCCAGCAGCTCGGCCAGTTCGATGGCCGGTGGCGTGGCGGTCTGGAAGAAGGCGTTGTAGAAGGGCAGGGTCTGCATCTGCTGCGTCGCCGCGTCCACCAGCGCCTGCTGGCCGTAGCCGACGTTCACGCACCAGAGGCCGCTCATGGCGTCGAGGATCTTGTGGCCGTCGCTGTCCCACAGGTAGATGTTGTCGGCGCGCTCGATGATGCGCGAACCCTTGCGCGCCAGCACCTGGAAGTCGGTGAACGGGTGCAGGAAATGCGCCGCGTCGGCGTTCTGCCACTGCTGCGTGGTTCGCGGGGCGGTGGTCTGAGGGGCGGTGCCCTGAGGTGAGGTCATCGCAGTTCCTTCAGACATGCAGCAGGAGGTGTTCACGCTCCCAGGGCGAGATCACCTTCATGAACTCGGCGTACTCGGTCTCCTTGACCTCGCTGTAGACGGTGACGAAGTCCTGGCCCAGCACGCCGGCCAGATCCTTGTCGGCGCGCAGCAACTCCAGCGCCTCGCCCAGACTGCGCGGCAGCTGGAACTCGCCCAGATAGGCGTCGCCCTTGCACTCGGGCGTCGGTTCGAGCTGCTGCTGGATGCCCAGGTAACCGCAGGCCAGCGTCGCGGCCAGCGCCACATAGGGGTTGGCGTCGGCGCCGATGACGCGGTTCTCGATGCGCCGCGCCGAGGCTGAAGCCAGCGGGCTGCGGATGCCCACCGTGCGGTTGTCTGTGCCCCACTGGATGTTGATAGGCGCCGCGGTGAAGCGCGACAGCCGCCGGTAGCTGTTGACATAGGGCGCGAACAGCGCCATCGCCGACGGGATGTACTTCTGCAGCCCGCCGATGTACCAGAAGAACTCGCGGCTCGGCGTGCCGTCCTCGTTGCTGAAGAGGTTGCGCCCGGTGCGCAGATCGATCACGCTCTGGTGCACATGCATCGCGCTGCCCGGCTCGCCGGCGATCGGCTTGGCCATGAAGGTGGCAAACATGTCGTGGCGCAGCGCCGCCTCGCGCAGCGTGCGCTTGAAGAAGAACACCTCGTCGGCCAGGCCCAGCGGGTGGGCGTGGAAGAAGTTGATCTCCATCTGTCCGGCGCCGACCTCATGGATCAGCGTGTCGACGTTGAGCTCCATGCGTTCGCAGTAGGCGTAGACATCTTCGAACAGCGGGTCGAACTCGTTGACGGCGTCGATCGAATAGGCCTGGCGCGAGGTCTCGGCGCGCCCGCTGCGGCCGATCGGCGGCTTCAGCGGCACGTCGGGGTCGGTGTTGCGGGCGACCAGGTAGAACTCGATCTCGGGTGCCACCACCGGGTCCCATCCCTTGTTGGCGAAGAGCTCGCAGACGCGGCGCAGGACTGAGCGCGGTGCATAGGGCACGAGCAGCCCGTCACGGTCGTAGCAGTCGTGGATCACCTGCGCCGTCGGGTCGGCGGCCCAGGGCACGATGCGCACCGTGCTCGGGTCGGGCCGCAGATGCATGTCGCGGTCGGTCGGGGTGATGACGTCGTAGTACGGGCCGGTTTCAGGAAACTCGCCGGTCACGCCCATCGCGACGACGACTTCGGGCAGCCGCATGCCGCGGTCTTCGGTGAACTTCTCGCGCGGCAGGATCTTGCCGCGCGCCACGCCGGTGAGGTCGGGCACGAGGCATTCGATCTCGGTGACGCGGTTCTTGTCGAGCCACTGCTCGAGTTCTGCAAAGGTGGTTTGTGCGCTGGCTTTCATGGAGTACCTTCAGGGATCGGTGGTCGTCCGTCCGGCCAAGAGAGAGTGGGCGCGGACGGCACGGGGTCCTGGCGGGTCTCAGGCCGGCTTGGGCTTGGGGTGACGGTCGCGATAGGCGCGTGCGGCATCGCCAAACGCAGTGAACAGGCGCACAGAGATCGGGTTGTCGGCGGCGCGCCACTCGGGATGCCACTGCAGGCACAGGTTGAAGCCGGCCGCGTTCTCGACGCTGAAGGCCTCGACCAGGCCGTCGGGCGAGCGGGCTTCCACGCGCAGGCCCTCGGCGAGACGGGCCACACCCTGGCCGTGCACCGAGTTCACACCGAACTCCGGCATGCCCACCACGCGCTCGAGCAAACCGCCGGGCGCCACCGCGACCGAGTGCGACACCGCGTACTGCACGGCCGCGGGGCGGCTGTCCGGGGCGCGGTGGTCGGCCAGCCCGGCCACCTCGGCGATCGCTTGATGCAGGCTACCGCCCAGAGCCACATTGACCTCTTGCGCGCCACGGCAGATGGCCAGCAGCGGGATGCCGCGCCTGAGCACCGCGCGGATCAGCGGCAGCGTCCACTCGTCGCGCTCGGGGTCCAGCGGCAGCGTCGGGTTGCGCACCGCCTCGCCGAAGTGCGAGGGGTGCACGTTGGACGTCGAGCCCGTGAGCAGCACGCCGTCGGCGAGGTCGAGGAAGCCCTCGATCTCGGCCGCTTCGGCCCGTGGCACCACCAGCGGCAGCGCGCCGGCCAGGCGCACCGCCTCGACATACTTGCGGCCGACCACATGGAACGGATGCTCCCCCAGGCGCCTGTTGCACGCGGAAATCAGGACGACGGCTTTGGGGGTGTGGGTTGCGGGCATGGTCATCCGAGCATATCGCGCAGCCGGTACCACGCCATGCCGAGCACCAGCGCCGGCATGCGCACGGCCTTGCCACCGGGGAAGGGCCGGTGCTTCAGGCGCGCGAAGACATCGAAGCGCCCGGCGTCGCCGCACATCGCTTCGGCTACCAGCCGGCCGGCCAGGCCGGTCAGCGCCAGGCCGTGACCGGAGAAGCCCTGCAGGTAGTAGATGTTCTCCACGCCTGCAGCAGACGCCGCCGGCGGCAGGCGGCCGAAGTCGGGTGCGCGGTTCATCGTGATGTCGACGAAGCCTCCCCAGGCGTACTCGATGCGCGCACTGTCCAGCTGGGGAAAGGTCTGCACCATGCGCTCGCGCAGGCTCTCGGCCAGATGGTTCGGCGTCACGGTGCTGTAACTCACCCGGCCGCCGTAGAGCATGCGCTGGTCATCGGTGGTGCGGAAGTAGTCGAGCACGAAGTTGGTGTCGCAGACCGCCGCGCGCGACGGGATCAGGCTGTCGGCCAGGGCATCGGGCAGGCGTTCCGTGCAGGCGATGTAGGTGCCGACCGGCATGATGCGCGCGGCCAGTTGCGGCGCCAGGCCCTGCAGGTAGACGTTGCCGGCCAACAGCACCTGGGTCGCGCTGAGCTCGCCGCCGGCGGTTCGCAGCACAGTCCGCAGGCCCGGCTGCAGCGACTGCACCTCGCTTGATTCATGGATGCGCACTCCGGCCGCCGCGGCGGCAACGGCCAGGCCGCGGGTGTACTTCAGCGGATGCAGATGACCGGAGCGCGGGTCGTGCACCCCGCTGTGGTAGCGCAGGCTGCTGATCCAGCGGCCGATCTCGCCTGGCCCGATGCGCGCCGTCGAGTAGCCGTACGCCGACTCGGCGTGATCCGCCCAACGGGCCAGTTCGAGGCCCTTGCGCGCACCCACGGCCAGGCCGAGGTAGCCGTCGCGCCAGTTGCAGTCGATCTGGTGCACGGCGATGCGCTCGCGAAGCAGGTCCAGCGCCTCGATCGACATCGCCCAGACTCGCCGCGCCTCGTCCAGGCCAAGCTGCTGCTCGATCACCGATTGGTCGCAGGCCAGGCCGTGGATCGCCTGCCCGCCGTTGCGTCCGCTGGCCCCGAAGCCGATCTCGCGCGCCTCCAGCAGCACCACGCTGCGCCCGCGCGCAGCCAGATCGATGGCAGCAGACAGGCCGGCCAGACCGCCGCCGACCACCGCCACATCGCAGCTTGCCGAGCCCTGC
>JBBQOR010000149.1:0-5828 GCA_038331055.1 Burkholderiales bacterium | reverse complement strand
GGAGCTGCTGGCGGCCACCTGGGCGATGGAGCGTCCGGTGCTGCCGGCACCGCACCAGGTCGTCGTCGACTTCGTCGGCAGCATCACCGGCAACCCGGTCGACAGCCCGCGCAGCCTGGTCTTCCACGCCGGCGTCACGCTGTCGGCCACGCTGCTGGGCTTCGTCTTCGGCATGCTGCTCGGGGTGGCGCTGGCTGTCGGCGTGGTGTCTAGCCGGGTGCTCGACCGCGGGCTGCTGCCGTGGGTGATCGCCTCGCAGACCATCCCCATCCTGGCCATCGCGCCGATGGTGGTGGTGGTGCTCGGCAGCCTGGGCTACCCGCCGCTGATCAGCAAGGCGGTGATCTCGATGTACCTGTGCTTCTTCCCCGTGACCATCGGCATGGTCAAGGGCCTGCGCAGCCCCGAGACGCTGCAGCTCGACCTGCTGCGCACCTACAGCGCGACGCCGTCGCAGACCCTGCGCAAGCTGCGGCTGCCCGCCGCGCTGCCCTTTCTCTTCGCCAGCGCGCGGGTGGCGATCGCGACCAGCCTGGTCGGCGCCATCGTGGGCGAACTGCCCACCGGCGCGGCGGCCGGGCTGGGCGCGCGGCTGCTGTCGGGCTCGTACTTCGGGCAGACGATCCAGATCTGGTCGGCACTGGTGATGGCCGCGCTGCTGGGCGTGACGCTGGTGGCCGCGGTGGGCGTGCTCGAGCGCCTGGTCGGCCGCTGGATGGGCAGCGCCCCAGCCGCCCCGGGGCGCGGCCGATGATGCCGCGGCTGCTGGTCATGTTCGCCGCGCTGCTGCTGGTGGGCGGCATGGGGCAGCCCGGCGGACCGTCAGGGCTGCTGGCGCTGCTGGGCATCGGCGGCGTGCTGCTGTGCCTGCGCGCGTGGCCGGCACCCGCGCTGGCCGGCATCGGCCTGGCGGCGCTGGCGCTGATGGCCTGGGCGATGCTTCTGGCGCTGTCGGTGCCGGGCCCGCGCGGCGCAGACGCGAATGGCCTGTGGCTCGCGCTCGGCGGTTGGGCGGTCTTCGTCTGGTGCGTGCTCGACCGGCTGGCGCTGCTGCGGCGGCCGCGGCCGCTGGGCCTGCTGGCCCCTGCCTTGCTTGGTGCCGCGCTGCTCTTCGCGTGGGAGGTGCTGGTGGTGGGCTGGGAGGTGCCGCGGGTGCTGCTGCCCGCGCCGCACGCGGTGGGCGACGCACTGGCCGCGCGCTGGCACGTGCTGTGGCCTGACTTCCGCCAGACCGCCGTCGCCGTGCTGGCCGGCTGGGCCATCGGCAGCGGCGCCGGGCTGGCGGTCGCGCTGCTGGCGGACAGGGTGGACTTTCTGCGCCGCGGCCTGCTGCCGCTGGCCGGGTTGGCCGGCGCCGTGCCGATCGTCGGCATCGCGCCGATCATGGTGATGTGGTTCGGCTTCGACTGGCAGAGCAAGGCGGCGGTGGCGGCTGTGGTCACCTTCTTCCCCATGCTGGTGAACACGCTGGCCGGTCTGGCCGCGGTGGACACCATGCAGCGCGACCTGATGCGCACCTACGCCGCCGGCCACGGCGCAACACTGATGAAACTGCGCATGCCCTCGGCGCTGCCCTTCGTGTTCAATGCGCTGAAGATCAATTCGACGCTGGCGCTGATCTCGGCCATCGTCGCCGAGTTTTTCGGCAGCCCGATCGTCGGGCTGGGCTTTCGCATCAGCGCCGAGGTGGCGCGCATGAACGTCGACGTGGTCTGGGCCGCGATCACGCTGGCGGCGCTGGCCGGCTCGGCCTTCTACGGCCTGATCGCGCTGGCCGAGCGCGCTTTCACCTTCTGGCATCCGTCGTACCGAAGTTCCTGAGGCCGCCCGCGCGGCGCATTGTTCCCGTCCCCCAACCCCACCAAGGAGTCTCCCCATGATGAAGCTGAAATCGCTGATCTCGATGCTGCCGCTGGCCGCCGCCGCTGCACTGCTGCCCACTGTCGCCAAGGCGCAGGACAAGCTGACGCTGCAGCTGAAGTGGGTCACGCAGGCCCAGTTCGCCGGCTATTACGTAGCCAAGGACAAGGGCTTCTACAAGGAAGTCGGTCTGGACGTCACGATCAAGGCCGGCGGCCCCGACATCAACCCCAGCCAGGTGATCGCCGGCGGCGGCGCCGACGTGATCGTCGACTGGATGCCCTCGGCGCTGGCCACGCGCGAGAAGGGCGTGCCGATCGTCAACATCGCGCAGGTCTTCCAGAGCTCGGGCATGCAGCTGACCTGCCGCAAGGACAGCGGCATCAAGACGCCGGCCGACTTCAAGGGCAAGACGCTGGGCGTCTGGTTCTTCGGCAACGAGTACCCGTTCCTCAGCTGGATGGACAAGCTCGGCCTGAAGACCACCGGCGGCGCCGATGGCGTGAAGGTGCTCAAGCAGGGCTTCAACGTCGACCCGCTGCTGCAAAAGCAGGCCGACTGCATCAGCACCATGACCTACAACGAGTACTGGCAGCTCATCGACGCCGGCATGAAGGCTGACCAGCTGCTGGTCTTCAAGTACCAGGACCAGGGTGTGGCCACGCTGGAAGACGGCCTCTACGCCACCGAGAAGAGCCTGGCCGACCCGAAGATGGCGGCCAACCTGGCCAAGTTCGTCAAGGCCAGCATGAAGGGCTGGGACTACGCGGTGAAGAACCAGGCCGAGGCGGTGAAGATCGTGCTGAAGAACGATTCCTCGGGCGCGCAGAAGGAAGCGCACCAGACGCGCATGATGGCCGAGATCGCCAAGCTCGTCGGCACCGGCAAGACCGGCCAGCTCGACATGAAGGCCTATGAGCGCACGGTGGACACGCTGATGAAGGGCAAGAGCGACCCCGTCATCACCAAGAAGCCGGCCGGCGCGACCACCGACAAGGTTTTCGCCGCCGCGCAGAAGTAAGCCCCGGCGACGGGCTGCAATAACATCGGGGGCTGCGCCGGGAAGGCGCGCCCCCGAAGACCACAGCAGCCCACGGAGGGCGACACAAGATGCAGATCGGAGTACCGCTGGAGACCGCGGCCGGCGAAACCCGCGTGGCCGTCACGCCCGAGACGGCGAAGAAGCTCAAGGCGCAGGGCCATGCGGTCCATGTGCAATCCGGTGCTGGCGTGGCCGCCAGCGCCACCGACGAGGCCTACGTCGCCGCAGGCGCCGAGATCACCGACCGTGCCGGCGCGCTGGCTGCCGAACTGGTGCTGAAGGTGCGCGCGCCCGACGCTGATGAGCTGGCGCTGATGAAGTCCGGCGCTGTGCTCGTGGGCATGCTCAACCCCTTCGACAAGGACAGCCTGGCGCGCATGGCGGCCGCCGGCCTGACCAGCTTCGCGCTGGAAGCCGCGCCGCGCACCACGCGTGCGCAGAGCATGGATGTGCTGTCCAGCCAGGCCAACATTGCCGGCTACAAGGCGGTGATGCTGGCCGCCGACAAGTACCAGCGGCTGTTTCCGATGCTGATGACGGCGGCAGGCACCATCAAGGCTGCGCGCGTGGTGATCCTGGGCGTCGGCGTCGCCGGGCTGCAGGCGATCGCCACTGCCAAGCGGCTGGGCGCGGTGATCGAGGCGAGCGACGTGCGGCCCAGCGTCAAGGAACAGGTCGAGAGCCTGGGCGCCAAGTTCATCGACGTGCCCTACGAGACGGCTGAAGAGAAGGAAGCCGCCGAAGGCGTGGGCGGGTATGCCAAGCCGATGCCGCAGAGCTGGATGGAGCGGCAGAAGGTGGAGGTGGCCAAGCGCGTCGCCGCCGCCGACATCGTCGTCTCCACCGCGCTGATCCCCGGCCGCGCCGCGCCGGTGCTGATCACGGAAGAGATGGTCAGGGCCATGAAGCCGGGCAGCGTGATCGTCGACATGGCCGCACCCGCCGGCGGCAACTGCCCGCTCACCGAGGCCGGCCGCACGGTCGTCAAGCACGGCGTGACGATCGTCGGCGAGACCAACATCCCCGCGCTGGTGGCCGCTGATTCCAGCAGCCTGTACGCGCGCAACCTGCTGGACTTCCTGAAGCTGATCGTTGGCAAGGAAGGCGCGCTCGCCATCCCGGCCGACGACGACATCGTCAGCGCCTGCCTGATGACGCGCGACGGCGAAGTCAAGAGAAAGTGACCATGGACATCGTCAGCCCCACCATCACCAACCTGATCATCTTCGTGCTCGCCATCTACGTGGGCTACCACGTGGTGTGGACCGTCACGCCGGCGCTGCACACGCCGCTGATGGCGGTGACCAACGCGATCAGCGCCATCGTCATCGTCGGCGCGATGCTCGCTGCCGGCCTCACCGAAACCGGCCTCGGCAAGACCATGGGCGTGCTCGCCGTCGCGCTGTGCGCGGTGAACGTCTTCGGCGGCTTCCTGGTCACCCGGCGCATGCTGGAGATGTTCAAGAAGAAGGAGAAGAAGACGGGGGCGCCGACATGAGCCTGAACCTCGTCACGCTGCTCTACCTGGTCGCCAGCGTCTGCTTCATCCAGGCGCTCAAGGGGCTGAGCCACCCCACCACCTCGATCCGCGGCAACCTCTTCGGCATGATCGGCATGGCCATCGCCGTGGTGACGACGGCGCTGCTGATCGTCAAGCTCGCCGGCAGCCCGCTGGGCCTGGGCTGGGTGCTGCTGGGCCTGCTGGTCGGCGGCAGCGCCGGTGCCGTGATGGCGCAGCGGGTGGAGATGACCAAGATGCCCGAGCTGGTGGCCTTCATGCACAGCATGATCGGCCTGGCCGCGGTGTTCATCTCGGTCGCCGTGGTGGCCGAGCCGTACGCCTTCGGCATCGTCGCCAAGGGCGAGCTGATCCCCTTCGGCAACAAGTTCGAGCTGTTCCTGGGCGGCGCCATCGGCGCCATCACCTTCAGCGGCAGCGTGATCGCCTTCGGCAAGCTGAGCGGCAAGTACAAGTTCCGTCTGTTCCAGGGCGCGCCGGTCACCTTCGGCGGCCAGCACATGCTGAACCTGGTGCTCGGTCTGGCGATGCTCGGCCTGGGCATCGGCTTTGCGGTCACCGAGAGCTGGCCGATGTTCTTCGCCATGCTGGCCATCGCCTTCGTGCTGGGCGTGCTCATCATCATCCCCATCGGCGGCGCCGACATGCCGGTAGTGGTGAGCATGCTCAACAGCTACTCGGGCTGGGCGGCAGCGGGCATCGGCTTCAGCCTGAACAACAGCATGCTGATCATCGCCGGCAGCCTGGTGGGAAGCTCGGGCGCGATCCTCAGCTACATCATGTGCAAGGCGATGAACCGCAGCTTCTTCAACGTCATCCTCGGGGGCTTCGGCGGTGAAGCTACGACGGCGGTCGGGGGCGCGCAGCAGCAGCGCGCGGTCAAGACCGGCAGCGCCGATGACGCCGCCTTCGTGCTGGGCAACGCCGAGACCGTGATCATCGTGCCCGGCTACGGCCTGGCGGTGGCGCGCGCGCAGCATGCGGTGAAGGAACTGGCGGCCAAGCTGACGGCCAAGGGCATCCACGTGAAGTACGCCATCCACCCGGTCGCCGGCCGCATGCCCGGCCACATGAACGTGCTGCTGGCCGAGGCCGAGGTGCCTTACGACCAGGTGTTTGAGATGGAAGACATCAACGGCGAGTTCGGCCAGGCCGACGTGGCCATCATCCTGGGCGCCAACGACGTGGTCAACCCTGCCGCCCTCGTCAAGGGCAGCGCGATCTACGGCATGCCGATCCTGGAGGCCTACAAAGCCAAGACCGTGATCGTCAACAAGCGCTCGATGGCCAGCGGCTACGCCGGTCTGGACAACGAACTCTTCTACATGGACAAGACGATGATGGTCTTCGGCGACGCGAAGAAGGTGGTGGAGCAGATGGTCAAGGCGGTGGAGTGAGCCCAGGGTG
>JBBQOR010000148.1:0-5856 GCA_038331055.1 Burkholderiales bacterium | reverse complement strand
CCACCGGCGCAACGGCCTGCGCCAGCGGGTGCGCGTCCCACTGCGCAAAACTGCGGACGGCCGCGGCCACACCGCCGGCCGCGGCGGCTGCGGTCTCGAAGTCCTCGGCGCGCCAGCCTTGCAGCGCCTCGAGCACCGCGTCGCGTGAAGTCTCGGCACCCGGCGCGAGGCCGAGCAGGCGCAGCGCAGCGTCGCGGTGGTGCGTGAAGTTGGTGTGGATGCGCACCCAGCCGGGCTCGCCAGCCGCGGCGCCGCAGCGGTACAGGCCGGAGACCTTGTCCCAGGCCGGCAGCGCCTTGCCGTCGATGCGGAACCAGGCCGCGCTGTCGAGTGCCGCGTGCAACGCGTCGACGCGCACCCGCTGGCGCAGGCCGTTGCGCCGGTGGCCGACTTGCGCCGCCGCCAGCGCTGCGGCGGCCAGGCTGGCCTGGGCCGCGGCGCCCACGGCGAACGAGGACGGCAGCACCGGGTCGGCACCGGGCAGGTCGACGAAGTCGAGCGCCGCGGCGGGCAGCGCGGCGCCGTGCCAGAGTGAGGCCAGGGCTTGTGCGGCGGTGTGGGTGACGTCCATCGGCGCCTCCAGTGGTGGCTGCCAGTGTGCGCCTGTCGATTGCTGCGCGCCTCAGCCTGCGGCCTGCCTGCCTGCCATCTCAGCCGCCCACGCGGCCATCAACGCGTGCAGCTGCGCCAGCCCGTCGGTCAACGCCGCCGGCCCGGGCTGCAGGATGTCGCAGGACTTGATCTCATGCAGCCGCCCGTCGCGCACGGCAGGCACCTCGGCCCAGCCCTCGCGCGCCGCCACGCGCTCGGGGCGAAACTTCTTGCCGCACCAGCTGCCGATGATCAGCTCGGGCGCGCGGCGCACCGGCTCCAGCGCATCGCTGATCACGCGGTGGCGGCCCAGCGACTGCTGCGCCAGTTCGGGGAACACGTCCTCGCCGCCGGCCAGGCCTACCAGCTCGGACACCCACTGGATGGCGCTGATCATCGGCTCGTCCCACTCCTCGAAGTACACGCGCGGGCGCCGCGGCCACAGGGCCGCCGCCTGGCGAATCTGCGTGTGCTGCTGCAGGCAGCCGGCGATCCAGTCTTCGGCCCGCGCCTGCGCGCCCACCATGGCGGCCACGCGCCGCATCACGTCGAGGATCTGCGCCACGCTGCGCTGGTTGGTGATCCACACCTCCAGCCCGGCGCGGATCAGCTTGTCGGCCAGCGCCGCCTGCATGTCCGAGAAGCCGATCACCAGGTCGGGCCGCAGTTCGACGATGCGGTCGATCTTGCCGTCGAGAAAGGCGCTGACACGCGGTTTCTCTGTGCGGGCGCGGCGCGGCCGCACCGTGTAGCCGCTGATGCCGACGATGCGCTGCTCTTCGCCCAGCAGGTACAGCCACTCGGTGGTTTCCTCGGTCAGGCAGACGATGCGTTGCGGGCCCATGGGTGATGGCTGGCCTGTGCTCAGTCGTCCAGCGCCGGCACGGCCAGCGGATGCGTGCCGCGGGTGTCGATGCGCACCGCGCCGTCGAAGGCGCGCACCAGCGCGTGCTGCAGCGCGGGGTCGGCCGGCGCGCCGTCGCCCGCGATGCGGCCGTCGCGCAGCACCAGCACACGGTCGGCGTGCAGCGCCAGCGGCAGATCGTGCAGCACCGTCAGCACCACCTGGCGCTGCGCCAGCCGCCGCACCAGCCGCGCCAGCGCCACCTGGTGCGGTGCGTCCAGATGCGTGGTCGGCTCGTCCAGCAGCAGGATCGGCGCCTGCGTGGCCAGCGCGCGCGCCAGCAGCACGCGCTGGCGTTCGCCGCCTGAGAGTTCAGGCAGCCGCCGCTGCGCCCAGGCGCTGCATTCGGTGGCCGCCATCGCCGCGTCCACCGCCGCTTCATCGGCCGGCCCCGGTGCGGTGAACAGGCCCAGGTGGGGCAGCCGGCCCAGGTGGACGATCTCGCGCACGGTCAGCTCATCGCTCACCTCGGCCTGCTGCGGCAACCAGGCGATGCGCAGCGCACGCTCGCGCGAGCCCAGCGCCGCAAGCCGCTGGCCGCCCACGCGCACCTCGCCCTTCGAGGCCGGCAGCAGCCCGGCCAGCACGCGCATCAAGCTGGTCTTGCCCGCGCCGTTGGGGCCGACGATGGCCGTCCAGCCGGTGGCGAAGGCGCAGTCGATGCCACGCAGCACCGGGCGCCCGCCGAGTTGCAGCGTGAGTTGATCGGCCTGCAGCATGTTCAGCCGGCCCGCCGATGCAGCAGCCACAGCAGGTAGCCCCCGCCCAGTAGCGCGGTGAGCACGCCCACCGGCAGTTCCAGCGGCGCCAGCAGCCCGCGCGCCAGCACGTCGGCGCCCAGCAGCAGCACGCCGCCGGTGGCCGCGCTGGCCAGCAGCGTGTAGCCGTGCGGGGCGGGTGCGAAGCGGCGCACCAGATGCGGCGACACCAACCCGACGAAGGCCACCAGCCCGGCCTGCGACACCGCCAGACCCGTGGCCAGTGCCAGCAGCAGCACCAGCGCGCCACGCAGGCGCGCCAGCGGCAGGCCGAGGCTGGTGGCGGTGTCCTCACCCAGCGCCAGCGCGTCGAGCCCGCGCGACAGCCGCCACGCGGCCGGCAAGGCCAGCGCCAGCCCGGCGCCCAGCAGCGCCAGCTGGTGCCAGCCCAGCAGCGCGGTGCTGCCGAGCATGAAGAACTGGCGCCCGCGCATCGCCTGCGGCGACAGCGTGACCAGCAGGTCGGCCACGGCGCCGCAGACCATGCCGACCACCACGCCGGCCAGCAGCAGCCGCAGCGAATGCTGGGCGCCGCGCGCCATCAGCAGCGTCAGCAGCATGCCGCCGAGCGCACCGCTGAACGCGGCGGCGGCCAGCCCGATGTCGCCGAACCATTGCGTTGCGGCCGATGCGCCCAGCACGCCCGCGGCCAGCACCACCACCGCCAGCGAGGCCCCGGCCGCGGTGCCGATCAGGAAGGGGTCGGCCAGCGGGTTGCGGAACAGCCCCTGGGCCAGCGCGCCCGCCAGCCCGAGCAGCGCACCGACGGCCAGTGCGCCCAGGCTGCGTGGTGCGCGGATCTGGCCGACGATCAGCGCCGCCTGTTCGGCCGGCCAGGCCCAGCCCTCGCTGCCCACCCACAGGCCGGCTGTCAGCAGCAGCGCCGCCGCCGCCGCCAGCCCGAGCGCCAGCGTGCGCCGGCGTGAGTGGTCGGTCGCGCCGGTGGCGGGAACGGTGAGGTCGAGCGCCATGCCTGTGAGCCTAACCCGGCGAGTTCATCGCCGGCTCTCCAGTGCCACCAGGCAGTCGGCGATCAGGCCGGCCGCCTCGCCCAGGCGCGGGCCGGGGCGCACCAGCATCTCGTAGCCGGCGGCGTCGAAGCCGCAATGGCGGTCGTGGCCCAGCGCCTGCAGCGCCGCCCAGCCGGGGCGGGCCGCCATGGCGCTGATCTCGCGCCGGGGCGCCATCACCACGTCGGGCTGGGCGCGCACGATGAACTCCGGGCTCAACTGCGGAAAGGCCCCCAGCGCGGGCGGCACGATGTTGGCCAGCCCCAGCCCCGCCAGCGTCTGGCCGATGAACGAGCCCGTCCCGGCGGCATGCGGCGTGGTGGAGACCTCGAAGTACACGCGCTGCCCGCGCCAGGCGGGCGGTACCCGGTTACGCGCGGCAGCCAGATCACGCTCGATCGCCGCCCACAGGCGCGGGCCGGCGGCGGCATCACCCAGCGTGGCGGCCAGCGCATCGATCGAGCGCCGCACGTCGGCATGGCTGTCAGAGGCGAAGACCTGCACCGTCAGCCCCAGGTCGCGCAAGCGCCGCACCACGCGCGCCGAAGGCGCGGCCAGCACCAGGTCGGGCCGCAGCGCGACGATCGACTCCACCTGCGCATCGTCCAGCCCGCCCAGCTTGGGCAACTGCAGCACCGACGGCGGCCAGTTGGCAAAGCGGTCGGTGCCCACCAGCCGTGAGCAGGCACCCAGCGAGCAGACCGTCTCGGTCAGCGAGGGCACCAGGCTGACGATGCGTTGCGGCGTGCGCACGGCCGCTTCGACGGCTTGCGTGGAGTGCGCGGGTTGTGGGGGTTGTGCGGGTTGTGCGGGTTGTGCGGGTTGTGCGTGGGCGGCGGGCAGAGCCAGGCACAGCGCTACTGCGCCGGCCAGCAGCGTGCGCACCGCCTGGACCAACGCCCGTGTCAAGGCCGGCTCTCCCAGCGCAGTGCCAGCCACGCCTGCCGTCCCGGACCCTGGTAGTCGCGGACCGGCTCCAGCGATTCGTCGGTGGCGTTGATCAGCCGGGCCTGCAACTGCCACTGCGGCGCCACACGCCAGGTGGCCTGCAGGTTCAGCGTGGTCTCCGCGGCCAGACGCTTGCCGCCGTCGGGGCGCGTGCCCAGGCGCAGCAGCGCGGCGTTCCAGCCCACCGGCCCCTGCACCCAGGTGGCGTCCAGGCTGGCCTGGTGCGCGGCGCGGCGCGGCAGCCGGCTGCCGCTGATCTGGTCGCGCGCGTCCAGCAGGTCCAGCGTGCCGCGCAGCGCCACACCGCCCCACTGCTGGCCGGCGGCCAGCGTCAGGCCCTGCAGCCGCGCACGGCCGATGTTGCTGGCGCAGCCGAACGCATACGACGGGCCGCTGGGGCAGCGTGTGGCGCTGGGCTCGTAGCCGATCATGTCGCGCACCCGGTTGTGCCACAGCGTCGCGGCCACATCGCCGCCGCCCCAGCGGCCGTTGACGCCGATCTCGCTGCTGCGCCCACGCTCGGGGCGAATGCCGGGCACGCCGTAGCCGGGGTAGACGAGGTCGTTGAAACTGGGCGCGCGAAAGGTGGTGCCGGCCAGCGCGCGCAAGCGCCAGCGCGGCGACAGCGCCAGGCTGACACCGACGCGGCCGCTGTCGTTGCCGCCGTAAGCCGAGTTGTCGTCGTGGCGCAGGTCGAACTGAAGCGACCACGGCCCGTGCTCGGCGCTCCAGGCCACCAGCAGCGCCTGGTTGCGCCGCTGCGCGTCACCGGCGTAGTCGTCGGCCGTGGCCTTCTCGGTCACCTGCTCGAGCGCGAAGACCCAGCTTTGCGTGCGCTCTGGCGTCCACGCCAGCTGCGCCTGCGACTGCTGGCGTTGCGTGCGGTAGCGGGTGGTGCGCGTGCCGCCGCTGTCGAGCGTCTCGCTGCCGTCGGACAGCAGTACCTGCGCGCGCCACTGCGGGCTCCACTGCGCCTGGTAGTCCAGTGCAGCCAGCCGCGTGTCGAAGCGGTTGCGGAAGTCGGCGCCGTTGTTCTGCGCAAAGGTCGGCGGCAGAAACTCGCTGGCGTCGTACCGGGCGTTCAAGCGGGCCTCGTTCAGGCGCAGCGCAAGACGCTGGCCGACGGCCGGCTGCACGCCCAGTTGCAACTGCGCGCTGCGGCGGACAAAGCCGTCGCGGTCGGGGTTGTGGTTGCCGAAGCGGTCGCCCGGGCGCAGCGCGCTGACGCCGTCGGCGGCTTCGCGCGACAGCGTGGCCGCCAGGTCGAAGAGGCCCACCGCCGCGCGGGTGCCGAGCGACGCCTCGCTGGCCCCGAAGCCGCCGGCAGCCAGCCGCAGCGTGGTGCGCGGCGGGCCGTCTCAACCATCACCGCGGCGGGTGAAGATCTGCACCACACCTCCCACCGCGTCGGCGCCGTGCAGACTCGAGCCCGGGCCGCGCAGCACCTCGATGCGCTCGACCTGCGCCAGGCTCAGCCCTTCCAGCTGCGCCAGGCCCAGCGTGGCCGAGCCGATGCGGACGCCGTCGATCAGCACCACGGTGTTGACGGCGGCGCTGCCGCGGATCAGCAGGCTGGCGTTCTGCCCCGGGCCGCCGTTGCGGCTGAGTTGCAGACCGGCCTCGCGGCGCAGCAGGTCTTCGATGG
>JBBQOR010000147.1:0-5862 GCA_038331055.1 Burkholderiales bacterium | reverse complement strand
CTGCCGCCGGCGGCGGGCTGTATGCACAGCCGGCCCTGGTGCCGGCGACGCCCTGGCTGGCCGGCGGCTCACCGCCACCGGCCGCGCCCACGTTGATCAGCCAGCCCGACGGGCGCCTGGGCTTTGCGGCCAGCAGCACGGAGACGTTCCAGTGGGCGGTCTGGCGCCGCCGCAGCCGCCGCCCGGAGCCCTGGCGGCTGACGCTGCAGCCGCGGCATGATGCGGGCATGACGCAAGACCCGCTGGATGACGCCATCGCCGTGCAGGCGGTGGACCGGCTGGGCCGCCTGAGCCCGCCCGCCACGCGGGGATTCATGTGAGCACGCCCCCTTGAGCACACCTTCGCCGACCGAAGCCCCGCACCCCGGGCACCCGCAGCTCGACCGCTACGACAGCGCCACGCTGATCGCCGCCTTCGTCGAAGACCAGCGCCTGGCCGCCGAGGCTGTGCGCGCCGCCGCCCCGGCGTTGACGGCGGCGCTGGAGGCCGCGCACCCGCGCATCGTCGCGGGCGGCCGACTGATCTACGCCGGTGCCGGCACCAGCGGCCGGCTGGGCGTGCTCGACGCGGTGGAGCTGAACCCCACCTTCAGCTGGCCGCGCGAACGCGCACCCGCGCTGCTGGCCGGCGGCGAAGGCGCGATGTTCGCGGCCATCGAAGGCACCGAGGACAACGCCGCGCTGGGCCGGGCCGACATGGCAGCGCTCGAGCCGCAAGCCCACGACGTGGCGCTGCTGGTGGCCGCCAGCGGCACCACGCCCTACACGTTGGGTGCGCTGGCCGCGGCGCGCGCGGCGGGCGCGCTGACCATCGCCATCACCAACAACCCGGCCGGGCCGCTGGCCGCCGGATGCGACATCGCCGTGGTGCTCGACACCGGGCCCGAGGTGATCACCGGCAGCACCCGGCTGAAGGCCGGCACGGCGCAGAAAATCGCGCTGAACACTTTCTCCAGCGCGCTGATGGTGCGGCTGCACAAGGTGCACGGCAACCTGATGGTCGACCTGCGGGCGAGCAACGCCAAGCTGGTCAGGCGTGCGCTGCGTCTGACCATGCTGGCCAGCGGCGCGTCGGAAGAGGCCGCGCGCGCCGCGCTCGCCGCCTGCGGCCAGCGGCCCAAGGTGGCCATCGTGATGCTGCTGGCGCAAGTGGATGCCGCCAGCGCCGAGCACCGGCTGCAGGCCAGCGGCGGGGAGGTAGCGGGCGCGTTGCGCCAAGATTCATGATGCGGGGCAACGCCCCGGAGCACGGAACACTTCCACATGAAGCCCGCCGGATGTTGTGCGGGTTGGGGCTGCGGCTCAATGCCGCCGAGTTCCTGCGCCGGCTTCCGCGTCTGAATCTGCGTCTGAGCCCATGTCTGAATCCGCGTCGGCGCGGCCGAAGTCCAGCGGCGGCCGCACGAAGGCCGCCGCAGCGATCGACGGCAACGTGGCCACGCAGGCCCAGATGAAGAACGCCGAGTAGCCCATCTGCTGCTGCAGCCAGCCGGCGGCCATGCCGGGCAGCATCATGCCCAGCGCCATGAAGCCGGTGCCCAGCGCGTAGTGCGCGGTCTTGTGCTCGCCCTGCCCGGCCACCATCATCAGATAGACCATGTAGGCGGTGAAGCCCAGGCCGTAGCCGAACTGCTCGACCGCCACTGCGGCGGCAGGCAGCCACAGGCCCGGCGGCTGGGCCACTGCGAGCCCCACGTAGACGAGGTTCGGCAGGTGCATCACCGCCACCAGCGTCCACCACAGCCGGCCCAGGCCGCGGCGCGAGATCCACCAGCCGCCCAGCAGCCCGCCGGCGGTGAGCGCCACCGCGCCCACGGTGCCGTAGACGATGCCCACCTGCGCCGTGCTCATCGCCAGCCCGCCGGCCTCTTGGGGGTCGAGCAGGAAAGGCACGATCAGGCGCAGCATCTGCGCTTCGGCGAAGCGGTACAGCAGCAGGAAGGCAAGCACGCGCAGGATGTCCGGGCGGCTGAAGAAGGCGCCCCAGACGACACCGAAGCCGCGCACCAGGGCCAGCGCGTCGCCCGGGCGTGGGGCGGCGCGGTCCAGCGCGGGACGCGGCAATGCCCAGGCGTGGTGCAGCGCCAGCAGCAGGAAGAGCCCGCCGAGCAGACCGAAAACCGTCGCCCACGCGGCAGCTGGCGTGCCGGTGGCCTCTTGCAACCGTCCGGCGAGCACCACCAGCCCACCCTGGCCTGCAATGTTGGCCAGCCGGAAGCAGGTGCTGCGCACGCCCACGAAAGCCGCCTGCTGCGCCTGCGGCAGCGCCAGCAGATAGAAGCCGTCGGCCGCGATGTCGTGCGTGGCCGAGGCGAAGGCGATCAGCCAGAACAACGCCAGCGTCCACTGCAGGAAGGCCGGCGCAGGCACCGCCAGCGCCAGTGAGGCCAGCGCCGCGCCCAGCGCGAACTGCAAGGCGACGATCCAGCGCCGCTTGGCACCCAGCAGTTCGACCAGCGGCCCCCACAGCGGCTTGATGACCCAGGGCAGGTAGAGCCAGCTTGTGACGAGCGCGATCTCGGCGTTGCCCACGCCGAGGTTCTTGTACATGACGACGGACAGCGCCGTCACCGCCACGAAGGGCAGGCCCTGGGCGAAGTACAGGCTGGGTATCCAGCGCCAGGGGCCGGACGACGTGGAGGGGGCCGGGCGGGGGGCAGCAGGGGCGGCAGGTTCGCTCACCGAAACCAGTGTCGCATGTGCGCACTGCGAAGGTTTTCCCGGATGGGTCCGGACTTTGCGTGCGGCAACACTCGACCGGTCAACCCTTGCCTGGAGCAATGTTCATGAGTTTGAAGACCTTCGCCGGTGGCTTGACGCTGCTGACCGCCGCCGTGCAGGCACTCGCCCAGGCTCCGGCCGTGCAGCGGGTGGAAATCACTGGCTCGAGCATCAAGCGCATCCAGTCCGAAGGGGCGCTGCCGCTGACCGTGATCACGCGGGCCGAGCTTGCAAGGGACGGCATCAGCAGCACAGAGCAGCTGATGATGGCGCTGACCATCAACGGCAACGGGCTTGACAACCTGGCCTCCAACGCCGACGTGGTGGACGGTGCGCAGCGCGGCAACAACGGGGTCAGCGCGGCCAACCTGCGCGGGCAGGGCAGCAACGCCACGCTGGTGCTGCTCAACGGCCGCCGCGTCGCCGCGCACGGCCTGAACGGCGGCCAGATCGACCTGAACCAGATTCCTTTCGCGGCGCTCGACCGCATCGAGGTGCTGAAGGACGGCGCCTCGGCCATCTACGGCACCGACGCCGTCGGCGGAGTCATCAACTTCATCACCCGCAGCAACTTCACCGGGCTGATCGCCGAGGCCTTCGCCGACGCCACCCAGCAAGGCGGCGGCAACATCATGCGCGGCTCGGTGACCGGCGGCTTCGGCGACATCAACAAGAACGGCTTCAACGTGCTGGCGACGCTGGCCTACAGCAGCAGCCAGGCCCTGCGAGGTGACCAGCGGGGCTTCACCTCGACTTTTCAGCCCAACCGCGGCCTCTCGCCGGACACGCGTGGCGCACCTACGGGCACCATCATGCCGCTGGCCGGCACCATCATCCCGTCAGCTGGCGCCGCACCCTTTGTGCCCGGCTCGACCACACTGCGCGCCAGCGGCGGCATCAACGTGCTCGACCTGCCGGGCGGCCCGGGCTGCGATTCGATTCCCGGCATGGCGCCTTACGACCAGGTGCTCTGGGCGGCGCCCGAGCGCCAGTTCGCCTGCACCTGGGACACCGGCCGCGCAGCCGTGATCCAGCAGCCGGTGCAGAACACCAGCCTGTTGGCGCGCGGCATGGTCAAGTTCGGCGAACATCTGCTGTCGGCCGAGTTCACCGCCTCGCAGGTCGATTCCGAAAAGCGCTTCTCGAACATCCAGCTGCTGCCGAGCGCCGGCCTGACCCCCCTGCGCTACCCGCGCAATGCCACCTCGGCCGTGACCTACGACGGCATCTTCAACCGCCTCGTGGCCACCTTCCCCACGCTTGAAGCGCAGCGCGGCCAGCCGATCTCTTACCGCTGGCGCTGCGTCGAATGCGGCCCGCGCGAAATCGAGACCACGGCCGAAACTCAGCGCGTCTTCGCCGGCCTCGAGGGCCCGCTGCTGGGCTGGGACTACAAGGTCGGCTTCTCGCAGGCCAGCAGCACGGTCAAGTCCACGCTCGGCGGCGGCTACATCTACCGCCGCGACGGCACCTTCGGCGGACAGGCCGTCAAGGGCATCGTCGAGGCGATGAACACCGGCGTCATCAACCCCTTCCAGCTGCCCGGGCAGACGCAGAGCCAGGCCGCACTGGACCTGATCGCCAGCACCTCGGCCGCAGGAACCGTGCTCTACGGCGGCAAGTACACCACCACGCAGACCGACGCCACCGCCTCGGGCACCCTCTTCAAGCTGCCGGCCGGCGACGTGATGGCCGCCGTGGGCGTGGACCTGCGCACCGAGAAGTACCGCTTCAGCGGCGACGAGCGCCCGGCCGGCCCGCGCGCCGACATCATCGGCGCGCCCTTCGACGACGGCAACGCGCTGACGGGCGTGAAGCGCGACATCAAGGCGGTCTACGCCGAACTGCTGCTGCCGGTGACCAGGCAACTCGAAGTCACCCTGGCCGGCCGCCGTGATGACTACACCGGCTTCGGCTCTACCGACAACCCGAAGGTCTCGTTCCGCTTGCAGCCCGCGCCGCAGTTTCTGGTGCGCGGCTCCTACAACACGGCTTTCCGCGTGCCTTCGTTCAACCAGATCTTCAACGCAGTCGGCATCTCGCCCTACCTGGGTTCGGACATTGCCGACCCGGCGGTCTGCCCGGCCGGCCGCCCGGTCGCCGGCGACCCCAACTGCGTGCTGGTGCAGAACCTGAACACCGGCTTCGGCGGCACGCCCGGCCTGGAGCCCGAGACCGCCAAGCAGTACTCGATCGGCTTCGTCTTCGAGCCGACGCCGGCCTTCAGCGTCAGCGTCGACTGGTGGAGCATCGAGCGCGACAACCAGATCCGCGCCTTGAGCGAGCGTGAACTGATCGACAACTTCGGGCTCTTCCAGGGCCGCTTCGTCCGCGACGGCGCGGGCGCACTGATCGGCATCGACAAGAGCTGGATCAACTCTGGCGGCTCGCAGACCGAAGGGCTCGAGATCGCCCTGCGCAGCGGCGCCAAGGTCAACAACGGCCGCCTGAGCGGCGGCATGGACATCAGCTACCTGCTGAAGAAGCGCTCGCGGCTGACGCAGGCGGCGCCCTGGGGTTCCAGCGAGGTGGGCCGCAACACGCTGTCGGGCGACCTGGGCATCCGCTGGAAGCACAACGCTTTCGTCAGCTGGAACCAGGGCAGCTGGACCAGCACGCTGTCGCAGACCTACCGCGGCGGCGTGCGTGACCGTTCGGCACCGGGCGTGGCCTCGGGCGCGATCGTGCCGCCGGACTTCCGCCCGCGCACCGAGCCCTATGAAGTCTTCAACGCCTCCGTCGCCTACGCCGGCATCAAGAACCTCACGCTCACCGCCGGCATCAAGAACATCTTGAACACCGACCCGCCGTACTCGTACACCTACGACGACGGCACCGGCGCCGGCGGTGCCTGGGACCCGCGCGTGGCCGACCCGCGCGGGCGCGCCTACACGCTGCGCGTCGAGTACAAGTTCTTCTGAAGCGACGCCACGTGGTGACCGCGGGCCTCTTCGGAGGCCCGTTTTTCCTTGGTGCCTGCAGCAACCTGCGGCCGCCGCCGATGCATTCCATGATGACCGACGACGACCTCGCCACCGGCCTGCTCGAGGCCGTGCGCGCACAGGACTTCGGCGCCACCGCCGACCCACTCGAAGGCGGCCGAGCACTGCGCCACTTCCCGAGCATCGACCTGGCGCTGGT
>JBBQOR010000146.1:0-5868 GCA_038331055.1 Burkholderiales bacterium | reverse complement strand
GGACGAGCCGACGACTGCGCTCGACGTGACGATCCAGGCGCAAATCCTCGATCTCATGCGGACGTTGCGCGAAGAGACCGGCACGGCGATCATCCTCATCACCCACGATCTCGGTGTCATTGCCGAGGTAGCCGACGATGTCGCGGTGATGTACGCCGGGCGCATCGTGGAGCACGCGCCGGTAGAGAAGCTATTCGCCGATCCGCAGCATCCGTACACGAAGAAGTTGCTGGCGAGCCGGCCACAGCGTGTGGTGCAGGCGTTGCCAGCCGATGCGCCGGTGTTGGTCGAAGGGCAGGGGGTCGAGGTGCAGTTCGTCAGCGCAAAGGGCTGGTTCGGCAGCACCGCTTTCACAGCCGTGAAGAACGCGACCCTGCAGCTGCGGCGCGGCGAAACGCTGGGCATCGTGGGCGAATCCGGCTCGGGCAAGACCACGCTCGGCATGGCGCTGCTGGCGCTGCAGCCAGTGGCCGCGGGCAGCGTGTCGCTGGCCGGCGAGCGCATCGACAACGCCAGCCGCGAGGTGCTGCGGCGCATGCGCCGGCGCATGCAGGTGGTGTTCCAGGACCCCTTCGGTTCGCTGTCGCCGCGCATGACCGTCGGCCAGATCGTCGGCGAGGGTCTGGCCCTGCACCGCCCCGAGTTGGGCCGCGCAGAACGCGAGCGCCTGGTGCTCGAGATGCTCGATGAAGTGGGCCTGTCAGCGCGCCAGGGCGTGGCCGACGTGCTGCAGCGCTACCCGCACGAATTCTCGGGCGGCCAGCGCCAGCGCATCGCCATCGCGCGCGCGGTGGTGCTGCGGCCCGAGGTGCTGGTGCTCGACGAGCCGACCTCGGCGCTGGATGTCTCGGTGCAGCAGCAGGTGCTCGCGCTGCTGGCCGAGCTGCAGCGCCGACACGGCCTCAGCTATGTCTTCATCAGCCATGACCTGGCGGTGGTGCGCGCGATGTCGCATCGGGTGATGGTGATGAAGGACGGTCTGATCATCGAGCAGGGCGAGGCCGAAGCGCTGTTCGCCGCGCCGCGCGAGCCCTACACGCGCGAACTGCTGGCCGCCGCGCACCTGGCCTGAGTTTCAGCCGGGTGGAGCCGGCTGGCGCTCGCGCCGCAGCCGCATCATCCGCCGCGCGCGCCAACCCAGTGCCGCCAAGCCACCCAAGAGCAGCAGCGCGGCGCTGGGCTCGGGCACCGGCGTCGTGAACTCGGGCGCCAGCGGCAAACCATCGGGCAGCAGGCCGCTGTCCTGCATGAAAAGGGCCGGAAAGGGCGGCTCGACGGGGGGATTGATGGGCGCTCCGCGACCCGTGTCGCCACCGATCGGGCCGCCCACGCCGCCAGGGCCGACAGGGCCGCTTCCGCTCGCCCCGCCAAAGATCGAAGGGCCAACACCACTGCCGCCGTTGCCGCCGCCACCCAAAGCCGTGGACATCAGTAGGCCCCGTGCGGCCAGGCGCTCGAAACTGCTGTCCCCACCGGTGGACAGGCCCGGCGCGCCGCCAGCGGACGGCGCTTCGAAGGCGATCTCGGGATTGCCAGCCAGGGCACCGCCTTCGCCCGCCGCCTGCATCGCCTGCGCCGTCGCACCGGGCGCCTGCGCTGCGCCCGCGTCGGCGCCCGGCGTGCCACCCCCGCCGCCTGCACCGCCGGCACCACCTGCTGGCAGGGCCGCACGCTGGCGCTCGCCGCTGGCCTCATCGGGTTCCTCGGCCGCCGATGCCACGCGCGTGGGCAGTCGCACGATGCGGCTGAGGTTGCGGCACACGGTCGGGATCATCACGCACTCACCGGCCTCGCAGTACACCAGGCCCAGCTCCTCGGCTGACTGGGTCCACCTGGCCCGTGTCACGGTGCCGCAGACCTGCCCGGTGCCGAAATGCATGTCGCGGATCTGCGGCCCGTAACTGTGCCTCCCGGTGATGGTGTCGCGCTTGATGACGACGATCTCGTCGTAACGCCGCTCGGCCACGCGCTTCTTCAGCGCCGAGCGCGTCGGCGCCGGCATGTCGGTGTAGCGGTCGATTGCCGCCACCACGTCACCGACGAAAGGATTCACCCCCGGCCGATCCCAGGAGCAGCTTGGCAGAGTGACAGCAGAAGCAGCCACCGCAGTGGCCAGGGCAAAGGACACTTTTCAAGGCTCCGAACCCCCCCGAACAGGGGGTTGTCATCAAGGTACGAACTCTATCTCGATGCAGCCGAAACAGGCGCCGGCGCGCCCCCCCGGTTCAGGGCGGTCAGGCGGCAGGAGGTCACGCCCGCAGTCTGCCCGCCTCAGGTCTGGCGCGCGCGCGCTCCGGCCAGCACTTGCGCCAGGGTCTCGCGCAACCGCTCGGCGTCGATCGGCTTGGTCAGGAACGGGCCCATGCCTGCGGCCAGCGCCTGCTCACGCTCGCTGACCATCGCCGCGGCGGTCAGCGCGACGATCGGCAGCTGCTCGGCGTCGAACTCCAGGCGCAACTCGCGCGTCGCCTCGTAGCCGCTCATCACCGGCATCTGCAGGTCCATCAGCACGGCGTCGAAGGGCCGTCCGGCTTTGGCGGCGGCGCGCACGGCCATCACCGCCTGCCGGCCATCGCTGGCCGGTTGCACCTGCACGCCCCAGTTCTCGAGCATCGCGGTGGCGATCATCATGTTGACCGGGTTGTCCTCGGCCAGCAGCACCAGCGCAGGGCCCAGCGCCAAGGCGCTGGACGGCACGCGCGGTGGCGCCGCCGGCGCGGTCAGCGGCAGCGGCAACTCGACCCAGAAGCAGCTGCCGGCGCCACCGCCGCTGACGACGCCGACCTCGCCACCCATCAGATGCGCCAGCTCGCGGCAGATCGACAGCCCGAGGCCGGCGCCACCGAAGCGGCGCGTCGTCGAGTCGTCGGCCTGCGAGAAGGGCTTGAAGAGCTTGTGCTGCGTGACCTCGTCGATGCCGGGGCCGCTGTCCTCGACCTCGAAACGCACCGCCCCGGCGGGCTGCCGGCCTACACGCAGCCGAACGCCGCCCTGTTCGGTGAACTTCAGCGCGTTGGTCAGATAGTTGCTCAGGATCTGCCGCACGCGCAGCGCATCGCCGTTGACCTGCCCTTCGAGGCCGGGGCCGATCTCCAGCGCCAGCGTCAGCCCGCGCGCCTGCGCCAGCGTGGCATAGCCGCGCTGCAGCGCGTGCAGCAACGCCCTCAGGTCGAACGGCTCGGCCACGGTGTGCAGCTTGCCGGCCTCGATCTTCGACAGGTCCAGGATGTCGGAAAGGATCTCGGCCAGCGACTGCGCGCTGTCGACGATCTGCTCCAGATACTGCCCGCGCCGCTGCTCGTCCAGCCCGGGCACGCGCGCCAGTTGCGCCAGCCCGAGCATGCCGTTGAGCGGGGTGCGCAACTCGTGGCTGGTGTTGGCGAGAAAGGCGCTCTTGGCGCGACTGGCGGCCTCGGCCTCGTCGCGCGCACGGCGCAGCGCATCGGCCACGCGGTGCTGCTCGGTGACGTCCTCGACGATCCACACCATGCCGTGCCCCGGGCTGCCGAGGTGGATCGCCTTGCCCACGATGCGGGCGCGGAACGGGCTGCCGTCGCGGCGCTGCACGGTACGTTCGACCTCCATCGATTCGCCGCGCAGCAGCGTCGGGCGCATCGCGCGCCCGACCTCCTCGTAGTCCTCGTCACTGCCCCACACCACCCGGGCGCTCTGCCCGAGCAGGCCGCCGGCCGGCCAGCCGTACATCTGTTCGAGCGCCGGGTTCGTCATCACGAAGTGGCGCCGGCGCGTGACCGCGACACCCAGCGAGGTGTTGTCGAGGATGGCCTCGCGCTCCAGCCGCGCGCGCTCGCTGGCGCTGACGTCGCGCGCGTTGATCACCAGATAGTCGCGGCGGTCGAGCGTGAAGCGTGCGCCCGAGGCGAGCATCGAGACCGGCTGGCCGTCGCGCGTGACGAAGTCCACCGCCATGTCGCGCACACGGCCCTCCGTTCGCAGCGCGGCGACGAAGCGCTCGCGGTCTTCGCTGATTCGCCAGATGCCGAGGTCGATCGCGTTGCGGCCGATCACCTCGTTCGCGCTCCAGCCGATGAGCCGCTCGAAGGTCTGGTTGACCATCACGAAGCGTCCGCTTTCGAGCTCGGTCAGCGTGATGACGTCCGGGCTGCTGGCCACCAGATGCGAGAGCATGGTCTCCGAGCGCCGGACCGCGTCTTCGGCGGCCTTGCGCTCGGTGTCGTCGACGAAGATCGAGAGCGATGCCGGCTGACCGTCGCTTTCCACGCGCACCGCAGTGGCCCGCGCCACCAGCGCGCGGCCGGCGCGCCCGATCAGGCGGAACTCGGCCACCGGCAAGGGCTCTCCCAGCGGCATCGACACCAGTTGTTCGTCGCGCCCGCGCGCACGCTCTCGCGAATCGCCGGGTTCGTAGACCGACAGAAGTTCGGTCTGCAGCATCGACTCCAGCTCGGCATGGCCGAACATCGCCAGCGCCGCCGGATTGGCGTCGAGAATCCGCCCGCCCCGGTGCAGCACCAGCGGCGAGGGAATGCAGGCAAACAGTTCCTGGTAGCGCGTCTCGGTCGCAGCCAGCGCCTGCCGCGCGCGGTGGGCGGCGCTGACGTTGCGCGCCACGCCCCAGTAGCCCAGAAAGCGGCCCTGCTCGTCCAGCCGCGGCTCGCCGCTGACCAGCAGGTGCAGCGTGTGCCCGGTGTCGACGCGCCAGGTGACGGGCAGATCGCGGAAGGCGTGGCGCGCGTCCAGATCGGCCTGCACCTGATCCAGCAACTCGGCGTCGCAGCCGAAATGCGGCAACTGCCAGGGCCGCTCGCCGATGCCGTCACTGACGCCCAGCGGCACGCCGTCCTCGCGCGGCAGCGAGGCGGCGACGAGCCGGTAGTCGGCGTCGACCTCCCAGTAGGCGTCGGCCGCCAGGCCGAGCAGGCCACGGAAGCGCCGCTCGCGCTCGGCCGCCACCCGGGCATAGCGGCGCAGCACATCGGCCAGACGCAATCCGCCCAGCAGCCCGGCACCCAGCGCCATCAGGTGCACCACCAGCCGCAGCCCGAGGTCGGCCGGCGGCGGCGCCACGTTCAGCGGCAGCGCGCCCTGCCAGAGCGTCTGCACCGCAGCCAGCGCGGCGATCGCCAGCAGCGAGCCGGCGAAGGCGACGCCGGCATGCCACGGCGGGCACAGTGCCGCCACGAAGCACACCAGCAGGGCGAGAAAGCCGAGACCCGGTGCCGTGACGCCCCAGCCCAGCAGCAGAGAGGAGCCGGAGATCACCAGCACGGCCAGCAGCGTGGCCGCCAGCATCGCGGCCTCTGCGCGCTCGAGCGGCAGTCGCAGCGCGGCCAGCGAGCCCACGCCCAGCAGCAGAAAGCCCGCAACCATGATCAACCGCGGCAGTGCCGCCATCTCGGCCGGCCAGAGCGAAAAGAGCAGCGCGTTCACGAAGCAGATGGCCGCGCTGCTGCCGAAGAACCAGCGCGAGGCCATCACGCGCGCCGCGCGCTGCGCACTGGCGGGTGGTGCCCCGCCGGCGAAAAAATCCGCCGACGCCTCGGGCGGCAGATCAGGCATCGGCGGCAGGCTGTCGCCGCCGAAGACGGCGTTGGCCTCGGCGGTGGCCTCGGAAGACGCGGCGTGGCCAGATGTGGCCGGCGCGACCCTCACGCCTGCACCTCGGCGCGCGCGGCGCGTGCGGCATTCAGCGCGAGGCGCAGTGCGTTGGCGCTGGCGCGCGCCGCATCGGCGAAGTCGTCGCCGGCCCCGGCGTACAGCACCGCGCGAGAGGCATTCACGGCAATCGGTGCGCCGGCGCGCCAGGCGGCACGCACGGTGGCTGCGGCGTCGCCGCCCTGCGCACCGACGCCCGGAATCAACAGCGGCAGCGTGGGCGCCAGTTCG
>JBBQOR010000145.1:0-5902 GCA_038331055.1 Burkholderiales bacterium | reverse complement strand
CGGATCGCCGCGATCGGCCCCGGCCTCGCCGCGCCCGAGGGCGCGCGTGTCGTCGAGGCCGACGGCTGGTTGCTGAGCCCGCCCTTCGTCGACGCGCACTTCCACATGGACGCCACGCTGTCCTACGGGCTGCCGCGCGTCAACGCCAGCGGCACGCTGCTCGAAGGCATCGCGCTGTGGGGCGAGCTCAAGCCGCTGCTCACGCAAGAGGCGCTGGTCGAACGCGCGCTCGCCTACTGCGACTGGGCCGTGGCGCGCGGCCTGCTGGCCATCCGCACGCACGTGGATGTGTGCGACGAGCGGCTGCTCGCGGTGCGCGCGCTGCTGCACGTCAGGCAGCTCGTGGCGCCTTACATCGATCTGCAACTGGTGGCATTCCCGCAGGACGGCCTGCTGCGCGCACCGGGCGCCCTGGTCAACCTGCAGCGCGCGCTCGACCTGGGCGTGGACGTGGTCGGCGGCATCCCGCACTTCGAACGCACGATGGCCGACGGCGCCGAGAGCGTGAAGATCCTGTGCGAGCTGGCCGCTGCACGCGGCCTGCGCGTGGACATGCACTGCGACGAGAGCGACGACCCGGCCAGCCGCCACATCGAGACGCTCGCGCTGCACACGCAGCGCCTGGGGCTGCAGGGCAGGGTGACCGGCTCGCACCTGACCTCGATGCACTCGATGGACAACTACTACGCGTCCAAGCTGATCCCGTTGATTGCCGAGTCTGGCGTGCACGCGGTAGCCAACCCGCTGATCAACATCACGCTGCAGGGCCGCCACGACAGCTACCCGAAGCGCCGCGGCATGACCCGCGTGCCCGAGCTGCTGGCCGCCGGCGTCAATGTCGCCTTCGGCCACGACTGCGTGATGGACCCGTGGTATTCGCTCGGCTCGGCCGACATGCTGGAAGTGGCTTCGATGGGCCTGCACGTGGCGCAGATGACCTCGGTGGCGGCGATGCGACAGTGTTTCGACGCCGTCACCGTCAACGCGGCCCGGGTGATGGGCCTGCAGGACTACGGCCTGGCGCCCGGCTGCCGCGCCAGTTTCGTGCTGCTGCAAGCCCGTTCTGCGGTCGAAGCGATCCGTTTGCGTGCGCCGCGCCTGCTGGTGGTGCGTGATGGGCGCGTGCTGGCGCGCACGCCGCTGCAGCAGGTGGCGCTCAACCTGCCGGGCCGCGCCCCAGTGCTCGACTTCACCGTCAGCCCGGCGCAGACCGGCCGCTAGAATGAATTTCGTTTGCTCACGGGTCTTGCCTTGCCACACATGAAGCTGATCGGTGCCCTCACGAGCCCCTACGTGCGCAAGGTGCGCGTCGTGATGGCCGAGAAGAAGCTCGACGCCCAGTTGCAGCTCGAGGACGTCTGGACCTCGGACGCGATCCTGAAGTCGAACCCGCTGGGCAAGGTGCCCTGCCTGGTGATGGAAGGCGGCGAAGCGGTGTTCGACTCGCGCGTCATCGTCGAATACCTCGATACGCTGTCCCCGGTGGGCAAGATGATCCCGGCCGCGGGGCGCGAGCGCATCGAGGTGCGCACCTGGGAGGCTCTGGCCGACGGCGTGATGGACGCGGCCATCCTGGCGCGGCTGGAAGCCACCTGGGCCGGGCGCAGCGCCGAGCAGCGCTCACCCGCCTGGAGCGAGCGACAGATGGTCAAGGTGCAGGCCTCGCTGAAGGCCTTCAGCCAGGGGCTGGGCGACAAGCCCTGGTGCGCCGGCAACTATTTCACGCTGGCCGACGTGGCCGTCGGTTGCGCGCTGGGCTATCTGGACTTTCGCTTCGCGCACATCGACTGGCGCGGCGACTTTCCGAATCTGAAGAAGCTGTCGGACAAGCTGTTCGCGCGTCCCAGCTTCGTCGACACCGCGCCGCCTGCCGCCTGAGCGCTCAGGCCGCCACTTCGTCGCTGGGCTGAGCGGCTGCGTCCGCCGCGGCGGGCCGGGTTTCAACGCGTGTCGTATTGCGGCCGCGATCAGGCTTGGGGCTGAAGCTCTCGCTGCGGGCCAGCGGCCAATAGAGCTCGAACACCGCATGCGGCCAGTCGGCGCGGCCGCCTATCGCCTCGAGCAGGGCGCCCGGCGCGACGAAGCTCAGCTGGTTGGCCAGCAGGCGCACTTCCTGGTCGGCGCGACGGCGCACGATGTGCGACGCGCTGATCTGGTTCGGATGCTCCAGCCCGGCCGCCTGCACCAGTTCCTTCAGTGCTTCGAGCGTGCTCTGGTGAAAGCGCCAGACGCGTTCGGCCTTGTCCGACACCACCAGCGCCTGCTGGCGCAACGGGTCCTGCGTCGCCACGCCGCTGGGGCAAGCGCCGCTGTGGCAGGTCTGGGCCTGGATGCAGCCCAGCGCGAACATGAAGCCGCGTGCAGCATTGCACCAGTCGGCGCCGATGGCCATCAGGCGCGCGATGTCGAAGGCGCTGACCACCTTGCCGGCGCAGCCGATCTTGATGCGATCGCGCAGACCCAGTCCGACCAGCGTGTTGTGCACCAGCAGCAGCCCCTCCTGCAAGGGCGCGCCGACATGGTCTGTGAACTCCAGCGGCGCTGCCCCGGTGCCGCCCTCGGCGCCGTCGACGACGATGAAGACGGGCAGCAATCCGGTCTCGAGCATCGCCTTGGCGATGGCGAACCATTCCCTGGGATGGCCGACGCAGAACTTGAAGCCCACCGGCTTGCCGCCTGAGAGCCGGCGCAGCCGCTCGATGAACTGCATCATTTCCACCGGGGTGTCGAAAGCCGAATGGCGCGCCGGGCTGATGCAGTCGGTGCCCACTGGCACGCCGCGTGCGGCGGCGATCTCGAACGTCACCTTGGGCCCCGGCAGCACGCCGCCGTGGCCCGGCTTGGCGCCCTGGCTGAGCTTGAGCTCGATCATCTTCACCTGCGGGTCGCAGGCGTTGGCCACGAAGCGCTCTTCGCTGAAGCGGCCGTTGTCGTGGCGGCAGCCGAAGTAGCCGCTGCCGATCTCCCAGATCAGGTCGCCGCCGTGCCGGCGGTGGTGCACGCTGATCGAGCCCTCGCCGGTGTCGTGGGCGAAGCCGCCCTTCTTCGCGCCGCCGTTGAGGGCCAGGATGGCGTTGGCCGACAGCGCGCCGAAGCTCATCGCCGAGATGTTGAAGATGCTGGCCGAGTAGGGCTGCGTGCAGCTGCTGCCGCCGGCGCCGATGGTCACGCGAAAGTCATGGGTGGCCAGCACGCTGGGCGCGATCGAGTGGTTGATCCACTCGAAGCCGACGGCGTGCACGTCCAGCTGCGTGCCGAAGGGCCGCTTGTCGCCGTCGCCTTTGGCGCGCTGGTAGACCAGGCTGCGCTGCTGGCGCGAGAAGGGCGCGGCCTCGTTGTCGCTCTCGATGAAGTACTGGCGGATCTCGGGCCGGATGAACTCGAGCAGGAAGCGCATGTGCCCGATCACCGGGTAGTTGCGCAGCACCGAATGACGGCGCTGGCGTGTGTCGCGCCAGCCCAGGCCGACCAGGAACAGCATCGTCAATGCCAGCCAGCCGCCGATGTCGAAGGCCACCCACGACAGCGCGGCCAGCAGCATCACCACAGCCGACGTCAGCCAGGCAAAGTAGCGCACAGGGAACTGCGAGTCGATGCGGCCCAACCACGCAAGCATAGGAAACCCTCCGAAGGCTGGTCAGGCTACTTCAGTCGTGAAACATCGGTGCGACCTACAGCGCGGCTTCGGCGGCCCAGTTCAAGGCTTGAAGAAGCCGGCGAGCAACCCGGCGGTCCGGTCCGGGTGCTCTTCCGGGATGTAGTGCCCTGCCGGCCACACCTCGCCGCTCACGGCCCCCGCGCACTGCGCGCGCCACAGCACCAGCGGGTCGAACAGGCGGTGCACCACGCCGCGCCCGCCCCACACCACATGCAGGTCGCAGGCGATGCGCTGGCCCGCGGCGCGCGCGGCGCGGTCGTGTTCGAGGTCGATGCCCGCGCTGGCCCGGTAGTCCTCGCAGGCGCCGTGGATGTTCTCGGCGCGACTGAAGCAGCGCTCGTACTCGGCCAGGGCTTGCGGCTCCTGGTGCGCCAGGCCCTGCGCGCCCCAGCGGCCCAGCTTGGCCTGCAGGTACTCCAGCGCGCAGCCTTCGATCATGTGTTCCGGCAGCGGCCACGGCTGGATCAGGTGGAACCAGTGGTAGTAGGCGCTGGCAAAGGCCATGTCGGTGGTGGCGTACATGTCCAGCGTCGGCGCGATGTCCAGCAGCACCAGCCGTCGCACCGCCTGCGGGTGATCCAGCGCCAGTCGGTGCGCCACGCGGCCGCCGCGGTCGTGCCCGCAGACGAAGTAGCGCTCGTGCCCCAGGCCGCGCATCAGCGCATCCATGTCGGCGGCCATCGCGCGCTTGGACGACCAGACGTGGTCGCCGCCGTCGCCGGGCACGGGGCGCTCTGAATCGCCGTAGCCGCGCAGGTCGGGCATGACGAGGAAGAACTCGTCGGCCAGCCGCTGCGCCACGCGATGCCACATGACGTGGGTCTGCGGGAAGCCGTGCAGCAGCAGCAGCGGCGGTCCGTCGCGGCGCCCGCCCGTGCGCGCATGCAGCGTGGCGCCGGCACCGGCGTGCCGGGCGGCGGAGAAGCCTTCGAACCAATCCATCGGGCACCCCTCGTTACGCCGTGGCAGGCGCCGAGGCCGAGTATTGCCTCGAGTTGAGGGCGCAGGGTCGGCGGCGCGTCGCGCTGTTCTGCACTCATGACTGCGCAGGCGAGGCGGCAAGTCGAAGCATCTTCGACGGGGGTGTGTTGTCACACAGCCGTCGGCTTGGACGCGCGCTGCTGGCGCTTGTGGACAAGAACTGTCTCGGCGGGCAAAGTAGACGCTCTACGCTGTCAGGGCGCACGCCGCACAGGTGGCCCACATCAGACCATTTGCCCCGCCATGAACAAGAAGATCGACCCGCCCGCAACACCCGGTCTCTCGAAATCTCCCACCGGCATCACCGGCCTCGATGAAATCACCGGCGGCGGGCTGCCCGCAGGGCGGCCGACGCTCGTCTGTGGCAGCGCGGGTTGCGGCAAGACGATGCTGGCCGTTGAATTCCTCGTGCGTGGCGCCACGCAGTACGGCGAGCCCGGCGTGTTCATGATGTTCGAGGAAAGTGCGGCCGACCTGACGGCCAATGTGCGCTCACTTGGCTTCGATCTCGACCGGCTCGTGAAGCAGAAGAAGATCGCGCTCGACCATGTGCGCGTCGAGCGCAGCGAGATCGAGGAGACCGGTGAATACGACCTCGAAGGCCTCTTCATCCGGCTCGGGCACGCCATCGATTCCATCGGGGCCAGACGCGTGGTGCTCGACACCGTGGAGGCGCTCTTCGCCGGGTTGCCGAATCACGCCATCCTGCGCGCGGAATTGCGCCGGCTCTTCGGCTGGCTGAAGGCTCGCGGCATGACGGCCATCATCACCGGCGAAAGCGGCGAGGGCAACGCCATAACGCGCTACGGGCTGGAGGAATACGTGGCCGACTGCGTGATCACGCTCGACCACCGCGTGCATGAGCAGATCTCCACCCGCCGCTTGCGGGTGCTGAAGTACCGCGGCTCGGTGCACGGCACGAACGAATATCCGTTTCTCATCGGCGAGCGCGGTATCTCGGTGCTGCCCATCACCTCGCTGCGGCTGGACCACGCGGCGCCCACCGAGCGCCTGTCCACTGGCATCGCGCGGCTGGACGAGATGCTGGGCGGCCAAGGCATCTTCCGCGGCAGCAGCGTGCTCGTCTCCGGAACGCCTGGCACCGGCAAGAGCAGCCTCGGCGCGGCCTTCGCAGAGGCCGCGTGCCGCCGCGGCGAGCGCGTGCTGATGTTCCCTTACGAGGAATCGAGCGCGCAGGTCGTCAGAAACATGCGCTCCATCGGCCTGGACCTCGCGCCCTGGCTGAAAAAGGGCCTGCTGCAG
>JBBQOR010000144.1:0-5910 GCA_038331055.1 Burkholderiales bacterium | reverse complement strand
GCCCTGGATGTACTACGTCAATCTTCACACCTCGGCGTATCCCATGGGCGAAATCCGCGGACAGCTCGCTCCGGTGCCCGAGGCGTCGACTTACGCGATGTTCCTCGGTGGGCTCGGCTTGGTCGGGTTCCTGGCCGCGCGGCGCCGCAAGCCTGCCTGACGTTTCGGCCTCACCCGATTGTCGACCGGCCCTTCGTGGGCCGGTCGGCATTTGGGGTCAGCTTTCTGCAGCCCTTCGGTCGGGCGTCAGTCGTCGGCGCGAGTGCGACCAACCAGCAGCACACCAGCCACGGCAGCGGCGAGCAGCGCCAGCCCGGCGCTGGCCCCGGGCAGTTCGGGCTCTTCAGCAACGGCTGTCGTTTCGAAGCTGGGCGGGGCATCGCTGCCGGGCTCCCTGCGCGGCGCCGTCGCCGACAAATGCGCCAGTTCGGCAAACGATGTGTTCGTCAATGGCGGGTTGCCGAGTGACGCCGAGACCGGCGGCATGCGGTTGGCGCCAGACAGCTCAATTGCCACGGACGGCCCGGCTATAAGGCAACTCACCGCGGCGAACGCCGCCGACTTGGCCCAGCCGAAGCGGGCGCGGAGGCTCTGCACTCGCCAAAGAGATGTGCTGCGCGGTGCGGTTTGCATTGCACCAAATATATGATTGGATCGCGCCCGCCACGACCCTCATTCGGGGGAGCGTGTGTATCGATTCGTCACAGACACTTCGCATCCTCGAAGCCCGAGCGGCCCTGGGCAGCGAGTTCAACAGCCGGTTGCTTTGCGCCTGAGCCCACCCGGTGGCGCCGGTCTCGTGCCGATAGGCCAGCCAGCGCGCGTCGGCGTACAACCGGGCGCAGCGGAGTTCGCGGTCGGCTGCGTCGACCTAGGCCGACAGGTGGACGAACTGATTGATCTCACCGTCCACGCGCGTGAAGTAGGCCAGTAGCTCGCCCAGATACTCGCGCACCAGCGGCAACGCCACCTGCAGGTGGCGCGCCAGGTACTCGGGCAGGCAGCCGGGCCGGAGGGGGTAGGTTTGCTCGTCGACAAGCACGGCGCAGTAAGTCTCTCAACGTAAGCCGGCGCTAACTGTCGGCGGTGATGCGGCGCTCGCGGATGAACTCGGTCCACTGCGCAGGTCTCGCGCGACAGACGTGGCCCTATGCCGCGCCGCCGACCACCGCGTGCACCAGCGGCAACTCGGCCGGCGGCTGGTCGTCGATGCGCCAGCAGGGCGCGAGCGTCTGCAGTGCCGCGTCGGCCGCCGGCTCGTCGGCGGCGTGCACCAGCGCCAGCGGCGCGCCGGCCTCGACCCAGCCGCCGATCTCGGCCAGCGCCGACAGACCGACACGCGGGTCGATGCGGTCGCCGGGCCGCTGACGGCCGCCGCCCAGCGTGACGATGGCCAGCCCGAGCGCGCGAGTGTCCACGGCCGCCAGCCAGCCGGCGCGCGCGGCGCGCAGTTCACGCTTCACCGGGGCGACCGGCAGCGCTGCGTCGGCCCACACATCACGCGGGCCGCCGAGGCCGGCGACCATGCGCGCAAAACGCTCTGCCGCGGCGCCGCTGTCCAGCGCGCGCAGGGCCGCCGCGTGCGCTTCGTCGAGGCTGCCTGCCAGACCGCCGCTGCATATCAGTTGCGCGCTCAGCGCCAGCGTCAGCGTCTCCAGCCGTGTGCCCCGCTGGCGGCGCGCCAGCACATCCAGCGCCTCCTGCACCTCCAGCGCGTTGCCGGCGCAGCGGGCCAGCGGCTGGCTCATGTCAGTCACCAGCGCCACCGTCGGCAGCCCGGCACCGCGCGCCACGTCGACCAGGCTGTGCGCCAGCGCCAGCGCCTGGTCGATGTCGGTGGTGAATGCGCCGTTGCCCACTTTCACATCCATCACCAGCGCCTGCAGCCCGGCCGCCAGCTTCTTGCTCAGGATGCTGGCGGTGATCAGCGGCAGGCTCTCCACCGTGGCCGTGACGTCGCGGATGGCGTACAGCCGCCGGTCGGCCGGCGCCAGCTGCGCGTCGGCGCCGACGATGGCGCAGCCGGCGTCGCGCAGCACCGCCCGCAGGCGTTCACGCCCGGGCACCACGGTGTAGCCGGGCAGCGCCTCGAGCTTGTCCAGCGTGCCGCCGGTGTGGCCCAGGCCGCGCCCGCTGATCATCGGCACCAGCGCGCCGCAGGCGGCCACCACCGGCGCCAGCACCAGGCTGACCAGGTCGCCCACCCCGCCGGTGGAGTGCTTGTCCAGCACCGGGCCGTGAAGGCCGGCATCGTCCCAGCGCAGCCGCTCGCCGGAATCGGTCATCGCGGCGGTCAGCGCCACGGTCTCGGTGTGGTCCATGCCGCGCAGCACGATGGCCATTGCCAGCGCCGCCGCCTGGCCCTCGCTCCAGCGGCCGTCGACCAGGCCGCGCACGAAGTCCTGGATCTGCGCCGGCGTCAGCGCGGCACCGTCGCGCTTGGCGCGGATGATCTCCTGCGCCAGCATCAGGCCGCCCGCGTCGCCCACATCCCTGCCCGGTCGTTCATCGGCCCCTCATGCCTGTTGCCTCGCAGCAGTATTCTCCGGCCATGAAGATCCTCCTTCGATGGGCCTTGTATGCGGCTGCGCTGGTGCTGGTGGCCAACCTCTACAGCGGCGTCACGGTGGCCGGTTTCGGCTCGGCGCTGCTGGCCGCCCTGGTCATCGGGCTGCTGAACACGCTGGTGCGGCCGCTGCTGGTGCTGCTGACGCTGCCGGTGACGCTGATCACGCTGGGGCTGTTCCTGTTCGTCATCAACGCGCTGTTGTTCTGGGCCGCCTCCGGGATGCTCGGCGGCTTCGCGGTGCGCGGCTTCGGCGCGGCGCTGATCGGCTCGCTGATCTACAGCCTGTGCGGCATGGTCATCGACACCGCGATGCAGCGCCTGTTCGCGCGCAACGAGGTCTGACCGAGCTCTGATCAGAGCTTCACGATGCCCAGCGCGAGCAGGCTGCGCGCGGCGTCGACGATGCTCTGCTCGGCCGGCCGCGGCACCCAGCCCAGACGCTCACGCGCGTGGCGGGCGTCGTAGTGGCGCAGCTTGCCGAGCTCGCCGGTCAGCTGCCGCACCGCGGGGTCGAACACCGCCGCCAGCCGCAGCAGCCAGTCGGGCAGCCCGCGCGTGGGCACTTTGCGCGCCTGCGCGCCCAACTGCTGCTTCAGGATCCGGGCGATCTGGATGATCTTCAGCGACGGCCCCGAGGCGATGAAGCGCTCGCCGTCCAGGCCGGGCGCCTCGAGTGCGCGCACGTGCAGATCGGCCACGTCGCGCACGTCGACGATACCGAAGGCCAGGTCCGGGCAGCCCGGCAGCGCACCGCTCAGCAGCCGGCGCACGAGCTCGATCGAGGTCGACATGTCGGCGCTCCACACCGGCCCCAGCACCAGGCTCGGGTTGATGCTGCAAAAGACCAGGCCCTGCCCCTCGGCGGCCACCCAGTCGCGCGCCGCGCGCTCGGCCAGCGTCTTCGATTGCACATACGCCAGGGCGTCGCTGCTGTCGGGCACCGTCCAGTCGGCCTCGGTGAAGGTGCGCCCGGTACCGCCACCGCTGCCGTCATCGCCATGGCCGTAGCCGATGGCCGCCACCGATGAGGTCATCACGAAGCGCTGCACGCCCGCCGCGCGGGCCGCGCGCAGCGCACGCAGCACACCGTCGCGCGCCGGCACGATCAGCTGCTGCGCGTCCTTCACCGCTGCGGCCGGAAAGGGCGAGGCGACATGCGCGACATGGCTGCAGCCGGTCATCGCCTGCGCCCAGCCGGCATCGGCGTTGAGGTCGGCGGCGAAGAACCTGAGCCGCGCATCGTCGACCGCCAGCAGCCGGCGCACCGCGCCTTCACGCGCCAGGCTGCGTACGGTGGTGTGGACCGTCCAGCCTTCGGCCATCAACTGACGGATCAGGTAGCCGGCGATGTAGCCGCTGCCGCCCGAGACCAGCACAGACTTGGTGGCCATTGGTTGCCCCTGTGCCGGCGCTGCGTCAGGGGTTGGGCGGGTCGCGCGAGTCGCCGCCGCGCGCGCCGCGCATCTCGGCGGCCAGCTGCCGCCGCTGGCCTTCGAGCTCGCGCAGCCGGGCGTCGATGACCGAGGCCTCGATGAAATCCTGCCCGGCCTCGCCACGCGCACTGCGCTGGCCGGCGCGCAGACGGTCGATGGCTCCGGGCAGATCGCCCAGTGCGGCGCGAGATTCGGCGGCGGCACGCACCGCACGCAGCGGCAGCCCGGCGGCCTCGGCGCAGGCTGCCAGCTGGGCCCACGCCAGCGCGTCCTGGCGGTGTTCTGCCGTCCAGGTCTGCAGCGCTTCGGTGCTGCGGCGCAACTCGGGCGCCGCCTGCGCCGCGCCACTGCGCTGCCAGGCCAGCGCCGCTTGCGCGCGCAGCAGCATCTCGGGGCGCCGCGCCGGGTCGAGGTAGGGCGCGTTCAGCAGCCCGAGCGCGCGCGCGCCGTCACCGGCCAGTACCAGCACCTGCGCCCGCAGCATCAGCAGCGTGCGCAGCGTGTCGACGTCACGCGTGGGCTCGGCAGCCAGCAGCCGCGCGGCTTCGGCCAGCGCGCGGTCGGCGCGCTCGGGCTCACGCAGCTGCAGCGAGGCGAGCGCCGCGCCGTACAGCGCCGCGATGCGCTCCGGGCCCTCCCCGGTGGCGCCGCCGTCCTGCAGCCGGCGCAGGGCCTGCACGCCGCCGTCCATCATTACCCGGGCGCGCGCCTGCATCATCCGGTGGCGCTGCGCGCTCGCCGCCGGCGCGACACCGGGCAGCAGCGTGCGCGCGCGCGCTTCGGCGATGCGCTCCACCGTCAGCGGGTGGCTGCGCAGGTACGGGAAGGCGTTGCTGTCGTTCAGGCGGTTGGCGCTGTCGAGCTTCTCGAACATCGAGGCCATGCCCGTCGGCGCAAAGCCGGCACCGGCCAGCAGGCCGAAGCCGATGCGGTCGGCCTCGCGCTCCATGTCGCGCGAGAAGCTCAGCTGCCCCTGCATCGCCGCGGCCTGGCTGCCGGCGATGGCCGCCTGCGCAGCATCGCTGTTGTTGCTGCGGCTGGCGACCAGGATGCCCACCAGCAGCCCGGCCAGGCTGGCCAGGCTCAGGCGCGATGAGTTGCCGACCGAGCGCGCAATGTGGCGCTGCGTGACATGCGCGAGTTCATGTGCCAGCACCGAGGCCAGTTCGTCGCCGCTGCTGGTGAGCGCGATGAGTCCGAGGTGGATGCCGACATAGCCGCCGGGCAGCGCGAAGGCGTTGACGGCGCGGTCGCGCACGAGGAAGGACTCCCAGGCGAAGCTGGCGTCGTGGTCGGGCGCGATGTCACCCTGCAGCCGCGCCTGCGCGACCAGCGGCTGCCACAGCGACTGCAAGTACTCGAGCAGCAGCGGGTCATCCAGGTAGTCGGGGTCGCGGCGGATCTCGCGCATGATCTGCTCGCCGATGCGCCGCTCGGCGCTGACGGGCAGGTCCTCGGTGGCCGAGTCGCCGAGCGCCGGCAGCCGCACCTGCGCGGTCGCGGGGCCGAACGTCGTCACGGTGGCCAGCACAGCGGCAAGCACGGCAGCGGCCAGACGCTGCCCCGGTCGGCGGGCACGCTCGCGCTGGAAGGCCGCGGGAGGATTCACGGCGTCTATCATGACACCGACACTTTGCCCCTTTGTTTTTGCTTGCGCGCTGCCGATGAGCCTGCCCCTGACCCACTTCGACGCCGCCGGCCAGGCCCACATGGTCGACGTCGCGGCCAAGGACGTCACCCACCGCATCGCGCGCGCCGAGGGTTTCATCCGCATGCTGCCGGCCACGCTGGCGCTGATTGCCGACGGCGGGGCGAAGAAGGGCGATGTGCTGGGCGTGGCACGCATCGCCGCCATCCAGGGCGCCAAGCGCACGGCCGACCTGATCCCGCTGTGCCACCCGCTGCCCA
>JBBQOR010000143.1:0-5912 GCA_038331055.1 Burkholderiales bacterium | reverse complement strand
AGTTCCAGGCTCGTCTTGCCGACACCGTAGTCGACAACCTTGTCGCCAATCGTTCCGGCCTGGTTGACCTGGACTTCGAGATTGTCGGCCTCGATCGTCAGGCCGTCGATGCCGACGAAGCTCGCTCCAGTAACACTGGCTTGCAGCGTCGTCCAGTTGCGCGTCAGGTCGGTCTTGCTGCCCAGCAGCGCAAGACCAAACTCCACGCCTGTGAGCTGCAGCCCGATCGCTTCCGGCATACCGCCGTTCAGCCCCGCAAAGGCGCTGACGTTGCTTGCACCTATCGACAGCAGGTTGACTTCTACCGTGCTGGCGTCAGCCAGGGTGACGGTCGCATCCCGCTTCTCGATCGCAAAGCTGCCAGCGACCTGGAAGAAGCCGAAGACATCCAGCTCCAGGGTCCCTGCCGCCAGCAACTGAGACCCCGCCGCACCAACCAGGCTCAGCGTGCGCTCGGTCCCCGGGCCGGTCGGCACTGTCAGTGCCGTGCCCCCCGCACCAAAGTCGGCCACCGGGCCTTCGGCCACGCTGGTCCGGTTGATCGCCAATCGCAGGTCGGTGGCTTCGAGCAGCAAACCTTCGATGCCGATGAAGGCTGACGCGCCCACTTCACCCTGCAGCGCCGTCCAACTGCGCGTGGGCAGCGCCTTGTCGGTGAGCAACGCGAGGCCGAAGTCGACCGCCGACAGCGTCAATCCGATGGCCTGAGGCGTGCCGCCGTTCAGCCCGGCAAAGCCGTCCACGCCCTTGGCGCCCAGGGTCAGCGCATCGGCCGCAACCTTGGCGCCGTCGGCCAGCGTGATTTCGGTGGTGCCGCGGGTCAGCGCGAAGCTGCCTTCCAGGCTCAGAAAGTCATACAGCGCCAGCTTCAGTGTGCCGCTGGCTTCAAGCAGTTCTCCGCGCGCGCCGGGCATCGTGAACGCGAGCTCGGTGCCGACACCGGTTTTCACGGCCAGCATCGTGCGTCCGGCCGCGTAATCCACGACCGCGTCGCCGACGCGGCTGGCCTGGTTGATCGTCACCGCCAGGTTGCTGCCGCTGATCGTGACGCCGCTCAGTCCGCTGAGCGCGACGCTTGCCGCGCTGCCCTGCAGGCTGGTCCAGGTGCGTGCGGCGTCGCTGCGGGCCGTCATCAGGGCCAGCGCGAACTCCACCCCGCTCAAGCCAAGCGCCACGCCGCCGTCGGTGCCGATGCGCGCCGAAGCGCCTGTGGCACCGAGCGTCAGCCGATCCACCAGCACGCCCACGGCGGACTCGTCGACCGGCGTGTCCAGGCTGTCCGATGCCAGCAAGACCGTCGCGCTGGACTGCTGGAAGGCGAAGTCGCCGCTGGCCGCGAACAGGCCGGCGATATCGACCACCGCACCAGTCACCGCCACCTCGCGCAACCCGGCCACCAGACCCGCGCCAAAGGTGTACGCGTTGCCCGCCACGCTCAAGGCTTGTGCGCTGGCATCGGCGCCGGTGGCGTTCCAGCGTATAGCGGCCGACGCGGCGCTGACCTTGCCCAGCGTGCCCAGTTCGACGTCGAGCGCGCCAGTGGCTTCGAGCAGGTCCAGCGCGCCGGTCACCGGGTTGAGCACGACGGCCACCTTGTCGGCGTCCACGCCCACCTTCACATCCCCGGCCACCAGCCAGGCGCTGGCGTTGCTGGCCAGCATCTCGATACCGCCACTGGTGACATCGCGCTCGAAGGCGAAGTTGCCTTCCAGGCTGACCGCGTTGGCAACGAGCACCTTCAGGCCCTGCACCGACAGCACCGGCGTCGCCGCCGCCCCCAGTTCGCCGAAAGTGAACTGCAGCACGCCGGCATTCAAAGCCTGGCCGGTCTGCACCACGCCGGTGGTGTTGAGCTTCAGGGCCACGGCCGTTGCGCTGGCCGAGGCGAAGCCGCCACCGTCAACGAACAGCTTGGCGCTGGAGGCCTCGAGCGCATACAGCCCACCGGGCAGCAGACGCAGGCCCAGGTTGGCATCGTCGGCACCGACGGAGAAGCCGCCGCCAGAAAGCCGCAGGTCGATGTCCTGCCCGATCACCACCATGCCGGCGGCCGAGCGTGAGAAGCCGAAGCTGCCGATGAGGCTCAGGCCCAGCGTCGGCGCACTGAGGTTCGCGCTGCCGCTGACCGCGGCGTATTCGCCGAGTGCGCCGTTGCCGTTGAACACCACCGTCTGGCTGCCGACACCGACCGAAAGCGGCTGCAACGACAGATCCAAACCGCTGTCGTTGGTCGCGCCGCCCAGGCTGCCGAGGCCGACGCTGAAATCCAGCGCCAGCGACTGCACCGATAGTGCGAAGGCGCCGCCGCCGTTGAGCGTGACGCCCGCCACCTGCCCGCGCGCCAGGAGCCATCCTTGGTCGACGCCGGGGTTGGAGGCGTCGATGTAGACCAGCGCCAGATCGGCATCGTTGAAGACCAGGCCCGGCGCCGCGGCGTCCAGGCGATCGGCGCCGAGATAGGCACTGCCATCGAGGATGCCGATGCGCAGGATGTCGTAAGGCTGCGCCGGCGTGCCGGCCGGCCCCTGCATCAGGATGTCGGCGCTGTACTGCAGGGAGAAGCCGCCGCTCACAGAGACGCCGCTGCCCAGATCCAGGTTGCCCGAGTACTGGAAGAAGCTGTTGCCGATGAAGTAGTCGGCGTTCAGCCACTGGCCGACGCGGTCTTGCAGCGGCACCAGCGCCGCGCCTGCCCCCTGGCTCAGCAGGTTGACGACGAAGCCGGTGGAGTCGTCGAGCTTGTGCGCCACCAACTGCATCGAGACCGATGTATTGCGCACCTCGAAGTACAACCCGTTACCGGCGCTGAGCAGTCCACTGCCGTCGGCAAAGCGGCCGCTGGCTGTGCCGTAGGTCAGCACCGTGAAGACCTGTCCGTCGGTGGGCACGTAGCCGTCGATCAGCTTGACGTCCAGGCGGCCGTCGAGCACCGCCAGCCCGCTGACATTGATCTGGTCGTGGAAGCCTGCCCCGGTACCCGGGTTGGCGCCGCCGATCTCGATCTCGAGCGCGGCACCCGGCGCCTGAGTCAGCGTGGGCACGTTGATCACGCCAGGCGAGTAGCCGGGCTTGAGCAGACCTTCGTTGACCAGGCCGACATCCAGCGTGCCGCTGCCGCCGAGCGACTCGTTGGCCGCCAACTTCAGCGTGCCGTCCATGTAACCGGCGCGGGCGCTGAGCTGCGCCACGTCGAAAGCCACCGCGTCGACGGCAAAGACGTTGGGCTGCGTGGACGCCTGTTCTGCCGTATGAACCGTCTCGGCCAGCGGTTCGGCGGTGCGCTGCCACATCGCGGGCGACATCGCCGGCAGCATCACCTCGGGCGAGGACAGCGGCTGCGGTGGGTCGTTCTGGGCGTCGTAAGCGCCGAACAGCGCCTGATAGTGATCGGCGTTGGGGATCAGCAACGCCTGCGCTGCGCCCAACACCGGATCGGCGGACAGCAGCACACGAGGCTCCAGCGGCTCCAGCCGAAACGCATCGCGCATCGCGCCGACGATTCTTTTCACCGCTGCCAATCTGATCTCCGGTCTACGGCTGGGGAGGAGGCCGACGTCATGCAGCGAGACGTCTGCTTACAAGCGCCGGAACATAACAGGAATTTAGTCCGCCGCTGACCGTCCGTCGATAGGAGCCAACCCCCCAAGTTGGCACATACTCGCGCCCGCCCTGTTCGCCGCCAGCGCGTGCAAACTGGTTCGGCGCAATGCGCCTGCCCGCGGGCGATCTACTCACTGTTCTAGGAGCTCCCATGTTCGAACAAGTCGTTCCCGTCAACCGCGAGCGCCACGCGAAGAAGAAGATTCGCGAGATCTCGAGCTTTGCCTTCGCATCACAGTTTCACGTTGCTTACATCACGATGCATGAGTTCGCGCGCGCCGCGGCCGTCTACCCCATCGTGTTTGTCGAGGACAAGGAAAAGGACGAGTTCCGCCCGGTTGTACTGCTCGGCCTGGACGCCGGAGAGAACCTGTTCGTCGCGCCCAGCGGCAAGTGGGAAGCCTCGTACGTGCCGGCCATCATCCGCCGCTACCCGTTCGCGCTGGCCAACTCGGGCACCGAAGGCCAGTACACGATCTGCGTCGATGAGGCCAGCGACCTGGTCAGTGACACCGAAGGCGCTGCGATGTTCGACGACAACGGCGAGCCCACGCAGGTGATCGAGAACGTCAAGCGCTACCTGGCCGAGCTGCAGCAGATGGACGCGCTGACGCACGAGTTCACCAAGACGATGGCCGAGCTCAACATGCTGACGCCGCTGAACATGCGCGTGCGCGAGAACGACCGCGTGAAGAACATCGCCGGCTGCTGGGTGGTCAACGAAGAGCGGCTGAACAATCTGTCGTCGGACAAGTTCCTCGAGCTGCGCGCCAAGCGTTGCCTGCCGGCGATCTACGCGCAGCTGATCTCGCTGGCGCAGATCGAGCGGCTGATGACGCTCAAGGACAAGCGCGTTGTGCCGGCGGCTCCCGCCGCGTGACGCCACGAGCCGCGACCTGAAACCGGTCAGGCCGGCGGCGCTGGCCGGCCCGACGCATCGCTGCGGTTGGGCTCTCGTGGCCGCCGCGGCGCTGCTGTCGGCACCGTTGAGCGGGCTGGCCAGCGGCGCCGGCGCGTTGAGTGCGGGCGCCGTACCGCCAGAGACGGGCGTGGTCGCGCCGCGCCCGGCGCGCCTGGATTCACGCACTCTGGTGCGGCTGGCGCTGATGCACAACGCCGAGATGTTGTCGGCGCGGCTGCAGACGCAGGTGGCAGCCGCCGGATTCGAGGCGGAGACCGGGCTGTACCAGCCCATCCTCAGCGCCGCCGTTCGCGCGGAGGCGCGAGACCGCCGGCGCACCATCGAAGAGCGGCTGAACAACGCCGCTGGCGGGCTGGTCAATCTTGACGAACGTGTACGCGCCGGCGAGGTCGGCATGCGCATGCGGCTGCCGCTGGGCGGCGAGCTCGGCATGGCCTGGCGCGCGACGCAACGGCGCAGCAACGTGATCGGCTCGGCCTCGTTCGCGCCGAGCGAGTCCGAGAGCGTCGGCGCGCTGGTGCTGACGCTGCGCCAGCCGCTGATGCGCGGCGTGGGTCGTGACGTGGTCGAGACCGACCTTCGGCTGGCCGATGCCGAGCGCGAGATCGCGCGCTGGCAGTTCCGCCAGCAGGCGCTGCGCGTCACCGGCGACGCGCTGTCGGCCTACGCGCAGCTGCAGCGCGCGGTGCAGTCGCAACAGCTACGCCAGGAGGCGACGGAGAACGCGCGCACGCTGGTCGAGGACGTTCGCGTGCGCGTGACCGGCGGGCGGCTGGCGCCGAGTGCGATCGAGGATGCCGACAGCGCGCTGTCGGCGCGCGAATCCGACCTCGCGCGCGGCGTGCAGGGCATCGCCGACGCCGAAGCGCGCATCCGCGTGCTGCTCGATCTGCCCAGCAACGACAGCGGCTGGGCGCTGCCGGGTTGGCCGGAGGCGGTTGACGCGGCACTGCCGCTGGCTGCCTCGATGACGCCAGCGTCGGCCAGCGCGCAGGCCGCCCAGCGGCTGCCTTCGGCCACGGCTGCCTGGCCGCCGCTGCGCATCGCCCAGCTGCGCCGCACGCAGGCCGAGCAGCGGCTTCTGCAGGCGCGCAGCCGCGCGCTGCCGGCGCTGGAACTGCAGGGCAGCTACAGCAGCAACAGCCTGGAGCAGTACCCGCGCATCGCGCTGCGCGAGGCCGCACGCGGCGGCAGCCCCGACTGGACCATCGGCCTGGCGCTCGAGCTACCGATCGGCGGCGATACCCGTGCCCGCGCGCAGGTGCAGATGCAGCGCCTGCGGCTGGAACAAGCCTCGGTGGAAGTGCATGGCGCGCGCCAGGCGCTGGCCAGCGATCTGCACAACCGCGTCGTCCAGCTGGCGGCGGTGCAGGACGAACGCGAGCCGCTG
>JBBQOR010000142.1:0-5994 GCA_038331055.1 Burkholderiales bacterium | reverse complement strand
ACCGGCCTGTTTGCCGCGCAGCGCTTCGGCACCGGCGGCATCGGCAAGTTTTTCGGGCCGATCACCCTGGTCTGGTTCGCCGTGCTGATCGCCCTCGGGCTGCCGCACATCGTCGATTACCCGCAGGTGCTGGTGGCGCTCAACCCGGTGCATGCCGCCGGCTTCTTTGCCGCGCAGCCGTTGGTGGCATTCATCGCGCTGGGCGCGGTGGTGCTGGTGGTCACCGGGGGCGAAGCGCTGTACGCCGACCTCGGGCACTTCGGCAAGAAGCCGATCCGCATCGCCTGGTACGGCCTGGTGATGCCGGCGCTGGTCATCAACTACTTCGGCCAGGGCGCGCTGCTGCTGCGCGAGCCGGCTGCGGTGGAAAATCCGTTCTTTCTCATGGCGCCGTCGTGGTCGCGCCTGCCGTTGGTGCTGCTGGCCACCGCGGCGGCGGTGATCGCCTCGCAGGCGCTGATCTCTGCCGCCTTCTCCGTCACCAAGCAGGCCATCCAGCTGGGCATCCTGCCGCGCATGCGCATCGTGCACACCTCCGTGCGCGACACCGGCCAGATCTACATCCCCTTCGTCAACTGGGGGCTGTTCGCCTTCATCGTGCTGGCGGTGGTGCTGTTCAGGTCTGCGAGCAACCTGGCCTCGGCCTATGGCATCGCCGTCACGCTGGACATGACCATCACCACCGTGATGACCTTCTTCGTCATCCGCTACGGCTGGAAGTACCCGCTGTGGTTGTGCATTGCCGCCACCGGCGTGTTCTTCGTCATCGACCTGACCTTCTTCGCAGCCAATCTGCTCAAGCTTCTGGACGGCGGCTGGTTTCCGATCCTCATCGGCGTGGGCATGTTCATCCTGATGACGAGCTGGGTCGCCGGGCGGCGGCTGGTGGCGGCGCGCCTGCGAGAGGACGCCATCGAGCTCAAGGGATTTCTCGAGTCCGTGTTCGTCAGCCCGCCGGTGCGTGTGCCGGGCACGGCAGTGTTCCTCAGCGCCGAGGCGGGCCTGGCGCCGAACGCGCTGATGCACAACCTCAAGCACAACAAGGTGCTGCACGAGTACAACCTGTTCGTCACCGTGATGCACCACGAGGTGCCCTGGATCGGCTTCGATCGCCGCGTCGAGCTCGAGCCGCTGGGCCACGCCTGCTGGGCCGTGCGGCTGCACTTCGGTTTCAAGAACGAGTCCGATGTGCCCGAGGCGCTCAAGCTACTGCAGGGCCGCGGCGTGCCGCTGGACGAGATGGAGACAAGCTACTTCCTCAGCCGCGACATCGTGATCCCCACCACCGGCGGCGGCATGGCGCTGTGGCGCGAGAAGCTCTTTGCCGGCATGCACCGCAACGCGGCGGCGGCGGCCGACTTCCTGAACCTGCCGGCCAACCGCATCGTCGAGCTGGGTTCCAAGCTCGAGATCTAGCCTGATCTGACGGGTTGCGCCCTCGGGGTCAGTCGGGGTCAGTCGGCCCGCGCCGTATGCTCCATCGCGATGCGCCGACTGCTCGACGACTTCTCCCCCAGCGCCGTCGTGGCCGGCTTCCTCGCCGTGCTGGTGGGCTTCACCAGTTCGGTGGTCATCGTCTTTTGGGTGGCGACCGCTAGCTGAGCGTGGCGACCGCCTGCTGTCGCAGGCTGACGCTAGCTGAGGGTGGCGACCGCCTGCTGTCGCAGGCTGACGCCGTGGCGCGCCACCGAGACCACCGCGCCGTCGGGCAGCAGCTTCCAGCCCGAAGCCTGATCGCACAGCGGCTCGCTGGCGATGATGGTGCCGCTCTCGCTGCGGCTCATGTACAGCGTGGGCGGTTCGCCGTCGCTGGCGATGCGAAAGGCGTACAGCCGCTCGCCGTCGGTGAGCACGGCGGCAAAGCGCAGCGGCGCCTGCACCGCGCGCTCGGCCATCAGCGCCATCGTCTCATCCAGCACGGCCAGCATCGCCTCGTCGGGCGCGGCGCCGCGGTCGATGCGGGCCAGCGCCAGCAGGAACAGCAGCTCCGAGTCGGTCGCGCCGCGGCGTGCGTCGAACAGCGCGTCGCTGAGCTGACTTTCCAGCGTGCGCCGCAGGTTGGCCCAGCCGCCGATCTGCCCGTTGTGCATGAAGAGGTAGCGACCGTGGCGGAACGGGTGGCAGTTCTGCCGCGCGATGCCGCCGGCGGTGGCGGCGCGCACATGGGCGAAGAACAGCCTCGAGCGCAGCGTCTGCGACAGGGCCATCAGGTTGTCGTCGCTCCAGGCCGGCATCACCTCGCGGTAGACCGCGGGCTCGGCGCGCTCGCCGTACCAGCCGATGCCGAAGCCGTCGCCATTCGTGACCACCTGCGCCTCTTCGGCGCGCAGCGCCTGGCGCATCAGCGAATGACGCGGCTTGGCGATCAGCTCTTCGAGGTACAGCGGTTCGCCCAGGTAGGCGGCAAGACGGCACATGGCGTGGACCCTCGTCCCCAGCGTCATCGGCATGGCGCGGCAAAACTTGAACCGGCACGGCCACGCCCCCATCCGGGGGCCCCCTTCGACCGCCTCCGCGGAGGGAGTGTCAAGCCGGCCGCGGTCGCCGAAGATGCCTTCACCGCGCTGCCACCGACCCTCGAGGGCGGCGGCAGGCGGTCATCGAAACCCCCAACGACCCTTTCAGGAGAACCACCATGAACCGCATCATCGCCACCATCGCCGCACTCGCCTTTGCCGCTTTCGCCTTCAGCGCGCACGCTGCCGTCGACGTCAACAAGGCGGATCAGGCGCAGCTCGAAACCGTCAAGGGCATCGGCCCGAAGCTCTCCGACAAGATTCTGGCCGAGCGCCAGAAGGGCACTTTCAAGGATTGGAGCGACATGATCGACCGTGTCGGCGGCATCGGCAGCGGCAATGCCTCGCGCTTCTCGCAGCAGGGCCTGACGGTGGGCGGCAACGCCTACGCGGCGGCCACCGCTGCAGCCGCCGAAGCGCCCAAGGCCGCGCGCACCGCGCGCACCGTGCCGGCCCCGACCATGAAGTGATTGCGCATCCCGGGGCCTGGCACCGTGCCTGCGGCAGGCGGGTAGCATCCTCTGCCAATATCGCTGGCCAACTGCCCCGGGAAGTTTCCATGGACCTGCTGTTCGTCGCCGATCCGCTGCACACCTTCAAGCCGTACAAGGATTCGAGCTTCGCCATGATGCGCGAGGCCGCGCGCCGCGGGCATCGGCTGCTGGCCTGCACGCCGGCCGACCTGCGCTGGCAGCGCGGCGAGCAGGTCACCGGCGTCGTGCGCGCGCTCACGCTGACCGGCGCGCTGGACGACTGGTTCGTGGCCGGTGACGCGCATTCGCTGCCCCTGGCGCAATGCGGCGCCGTGCTGATGCGCAAGGACCCGCCGTTCGACAGCGAGTACTTCTACGCCACGCATCTGCTGGGCCAGGCCGAGCGCGAGGGCGCCCGCGTCTTCAACAAGCCGGCGGCCCTGCGCGAGCACCCGGAAAAGCTCGCGATCCTCGAGTTCCCGCAGTACATCGGCCCCACGCTGGTGACGCGCGATGCCGCCGACGTCAGGCGCTTTCACGCCGAGCACCACGACATCATCCTCAAGCCGCTGGACGGCATGGGCGGCACGGGCATCTTCCGCGTCGGCCCCGACGCGATGAACCTGGGCAGCATCACCGAGACGCTGAACCACGGCGGCGCGCAGACCCTGATGGTGCAGCGCTATCTGCCCGAGATCGTGCAGGGCGACAAGCGCGTGCTGGTGATCGGCGGCCGGCCGGTGCCCTTCAGTCTGGCGCGCATTCCGCAGGGCAGCGAGATCCGCGGCAACCTGGCGGTCGGCGGCAAGGGCGTGGCGCAGCCGCTGACCGCGCGCGACCGCGAGATCGCCGAAGCCCTCGGCCCGCAGCTGGCCGCACGCGGGTTGCTGCTGCTGGGGCTGGATGTGATCGGCGATCACCTGACCGAGATCAACGTCACCAGCCCGACCTGCTTTCAGGAGATCACCCAGCAGACCGGCTTCGACGTCGCCGCGATGTTCATCGATGCGCTCGAGGCGGCACTGGCATGAGCCGGCTTGTGCACCTGCTGGCCGAAGGCGCCGGCCACGACTGCGAATACGGTATCGGCCTGTCCAACCACCTGCCGATGGCGTTGGTGGCGCTGTCGCGGCTGGGCGCGCCTGACCTGCGGCTGGACGACTTCGCCCGCCGCTACGCCGCGAGGCTGCCCGCCGCACCCGCCCCCGCGGTCTGGCCCGCCGGCGACGCCTGGCGCCCGCCGCTCGGCCGGCGCGAGGCCTGGCCGATCTACCGCGATCTGTTCACGCAATGGCTCGAGGCCGACGGCGTGCGCGAGACCCTGGCGCAGGCCCTGCCCGCGCTGTTCGAAGGCGTCGGCGCGGCGGCGTTCCACGGCCTGATCCGCACCGCGTACGCGGTGGAGGCGGCATCGAAGAGCGAGCTGGCCGACGCGCTGGCCTACTGGGCCTGCCGCTGGCTGCCGCTGGACGGCACGCCGCCCGAACGCGACGACGGGCTGATCGTCCAGCGCATGCAAGCGGCGTCCGCCGATCCCGGCTTCAATGCGCTGATCGAACCGATCGAGATCGGCGAAGGCACGCTCGAAGACCTGGCGCGCGAAGCCGCCGCGCTGTACGCCGCCAGCGGCGACTTCGCGGCGCTGCATCTGGTGACGAGCGCGCACGCGGTGCGCGTGCTGCTGCCCTTCGTCGACGAGCCGCTGGACGCGGTGGCCGACTACGCAGTGGCCTGGACCGCGGGCCGCGCCGCTGCCACCCTGACGCCGGGCGACCCGGCGCCGCTGCAGCCCTGGGCGATGTTGGTCGAGACCGCGATCGCCAGCGACGACGAGCACGTGATCAAGCTGGTGCACAGCGGTCTTGAGCTCGAGCGCGCCTATGGCGGCGAGGTCTGGCAGCGGGCCGCGTCACGCGTGGTCGCCGTGGCCCGGCCGGGTTGAGGCGAGGCGAAGCGAGACCATGGCACTGCTGACGCTGGTTGATGCGCACCTGGCCTTCGGCCATGTGCCGCTGCTGGATGGGGCCTCGGTGGCGGTCGAGCCCGCCGAGCGCATCGCGCTGATCGGGCGCAACGGGGCGGGCAAGTCCTCGCTGCTGAAGATCCTGGCCGGCATCGAGAAGCCCGACGACGGCGCGCTGCAGCTGCAGGGTGGGCTGACCCGGGTCTACGTGCCGCAGGAGCCGCTGTTCGAGAGCGGCGCCTCGGTCTTCGACACCGTGTCAGAGGGCGTGGCCGAGGCGCGCGCGCTGCGCGAACGCTACGAAGCCCATGCCGAGGGCGAAGACCTGGACGCGCTGCAGACGCGGCTGGAGGCGCTGGGCGGCTGGACCTGGGAGCAGCGCGTGGACGAGGTGCTGCACCGGCTGCGGCTGGATGCCCAGGCGCAGGTGGACGCGCTCTCCGGCGGCACGCGCAAGCGCGTCGCGCTGGCACGCGCGCTGGTCGCGCAGCCCGATCTGCTGCTGCTGGACGAGCCGACCAACCACCTCGACATCGACGCCATCGAGTGGCTGCAGGGCCTGCTGCGCGAACGCCGCGGCGCGCTGGTGCTGGTCTCGCACGACCGCGCCTTCATCGACGCCGTGGCCACCACCATCGTCGAGCTCGACCGCGGCAAGCTGCGCAGCTACCCCGGCGACTTCACGGCCTTCGAGGCGGCCAAGGCGCGTGAACTCGAGTCCGAGGCGCTGGCCGCCGCGCGCGCAGACAAACTGCTGGCGCAAGAAGAGGTGTGGGTGCGCAAGGGTGTGGAAGCGCGGCGCACGCGCAGCGTCGGCCGCATCGGACGGCTGCAGCGGCTGCGCGCCGACCGCGCCGCGCGCCGCGATCAACTCGGCCAGGTGCGGCTCGAGCTGGACGCCGGGCTGCCACCGGGCAAGATCGTGGCCGAGCTGAAAGAGGTCAGCATGCGCTACGGCGAGCGCACGCTGGTCGACCGCTTCTCGGGCATCGTGCTGCGCGGCGACAAGGTCGGGCTGATCGGCGCCAACGGCACCGGCAAG
>JBBQOR010000141.1:0-5995 GCA_038331055.1 Burkholderiales bacterium | reverse complement strand
GGACCCAATGCCTTCCATGCCTTCGATGCGCTGGGCATCGGCGAGCAAGTGCGCGCGCGCGCGGTCTACACCGACTGCATGGTGATGCACGACGCGGTCGACGAGACCGAAGTCGGCCGCATCCCCACCGGCGAGGCCTTCCGCCAGCGCTTCGGCAACCCGTACGCCGTGGTGCACCGCGCCGACGTGCACCTGGCGCTGTTCGAGGGCGCGATGGCCAGCGGGCGCGTCGAGTGCCTCACCTCCACGCGTGTCGAGCGCATCGAGCAGCACGCAGGCGCGGGAACAGGCGCGGGAACAGGCGCGGTGACGGTGTTCGATCAGCATGGGCGCGTTCACGAGGGGCTGGCGCTGGTGGCCGCCGACGGCGTGAAGTCGGTGGTGCGCGAGCAACTCGTCGGCGACCCGGCGCGGGTCACCGGCCATGTGGTCTACCGCGCCGTGGTCGAGCGCAGCGACTTCCCGGCGGACCTGCGATGGAACGCCGCCAGCATCTGGGTCGGCCCCCACTGCCACCTGGTGCACTACCCGCTGCGCGGCGGCGAACAGTACAACGTGGTCGTCACTTTCCACAGCCGCGAGACCGAGCAGTGGGGCGTGCGCGAAGGCAGCCGCGAAGAAGTTCAGAGCTACTTCGAGGGCATCTGCCCGCGCGCGCGTCAGCTGATCGAACTGCCGCGCAGCTGGCGGCGCTGGGCCACCGCCGACCGCGACCCGATCGCGCAGTGGAGCTTCGGCCGCGTCACGCTGCTGGGCGACGCCGCCCATCCGACCACGCAGTACATGGCGCAGGGCGCCTGCATGGCGCTGGAGGACGCGGTGACGCTGGGCGAGGCGCTGCGCAAGACCGCGGATGAAGACGGCGCGGGCCACGGCGCCGACAACTTCGTCAGCGCGTTCGACCTGTACCAGCGCTCGCGCGTCGCGCGCACCGCCCGAATCGTGCTCAGCGCACGCGAGATGGGGCGGATCTACCACGCCAAGGGCGTCGAGCGGCTGGTGCGCAACGACCTCTGGAAGGGCCGCAGCCCCGAGCGCTTCTACGATGCGCTCGAGTGGCTCTACGGCTGGAACGTGGAGAACTGTCTGGCCCGATGACAGCCCGTTGGCAGCGCGTTGACAGCGCGTCGATGGCCCGCGCCGGCCAGCGGCCTACGCCGCCAGCATGTCGGCCCAGATGTTGTCGGCCCAGCTCAGCGCATAACGCCCTTCGATCTGGTTCGCCGCGGCCGACACGCCGCCCGAGCCGGGCACCGTCTTGAAGGTCTTGTCGACGGCGTCGTACTGGTGCACCGAGGCCACATGGATCACGTCGCGCGCGGTGACGAAGCTGTAGCAGGTGTTCATCACCACCGGCGTGGCGCTGACCGCCTCGCCCTTGAGCAGCTGGATGATGGCGGCCGCCGCCACCTTGGCGTGCTGGTTGGCCATGTGTCCGCTCTTGGGCATGGCAGGCGCCGAGAAGGTGGCGTCGCCCAGCACGTGGATGCCGGGCGCGGCGGTCGACTCCATCGTCTGCCAGTTCACGCCGACCCACCGGTTGTTCATGTTCAGCAGCCCGGCCTGGCGCGCGATGTCGCCGGCCCGCTGCGGCGGCACCACGTTGAACACGTCGGCACGGATATCCTCGAACTCGAACTTGCCTGTGCGCCCGTTGACTTCTTTCAGCTCGGCGTTCGGCCGGTACTCCAGCATGCCCTTGTAGTGCTGGTCGAAGGCGCGCTCGAACAGCGCCTTCTTCGACGTGATCTCGGGGTTGGCATCCAGCACCAGCACCTTGGCGCGCGGCTTGGCCACCTTCAGGTAGCTCGCCACCATGCACGCGCGCTCGTACGGCCCGGGCGGGCAGCGGTAGGGCACGCGCGGGATCGACAGGGCGAACACGCCGCCGTCGGGCATCGCCTCGAGCTGGCGGCGCAGCGCCACCGTCTGCGGGCCGGCCTTCCAGCTGTGCGTGACCTCGCCGCGGTCCAGCGCCATCTGCAGGCCGGGCATCTGCTCGAAGATGAAGTCCACGCCGGGCGACAGCACCAGCCGGTCGTAGGGCAGCTCGGCGCCCCCTGCCAGCCGGACCTTCTTGCCGGCCACGTCGATGGCCGTCACATCGCCCTGCACCATCTTCACGCCCACCGCGCGCAGGCCCTCGTAGCCGCGCGTGATGTCGGCCATCTGGCGGTAGCCGCCGAGCACCACGTTGGAGATCGGGCAGGAGACGAAGTTGCTGTTGCGCTCGACCAGCGTGACGTCGACGTTGCCGCCCCACATGCGCAGGTAGCGCGCGGCGGTCGCGCCGCCGAAGCCGCCGCCGACCACCACCACACGGCCGATCGACGGGCCGCTGTCCATGCTGGCGCAGCCCGAAAGCCCCAGGCCCGTCAGCGTGCCAAAGGCGGCGCCGGCGCCCAGCAGGCGGCGGCGTGAGGGGGACATCAGGTGTCTTGGGTTCATCCGTGCGTTCATGATCCAGCCCCTCACTTCTTCGGTGTCTGGGCAGCGAAGTAGGCGGCGATCAGCCGCACCTGCTCTTCGCTGTAGCCCTTGACGATCTGATGCATGATGGTCGCCGGCTGGGCGCCGCTGCGGAAGTCATTCATCATGGCCGTGATCTTGTCGGCCGAGACGCCGGCCAGCGTCTTCATGTCGGTGCGTGCGTTGCCGTTGGTGCCGTGGCAGTTGGCGCATGTGGCCGCCAGGTTGCGCGCCAGATGCGGGTCTTGCGCCCATGCACTCGCAGCACCCATCAGGCTGCTGCCTGCCAGCGCGGCCATCGCCACACGTCGGAACAATCTCATGTCGTCTCCTGTTGATCGGCCACAATGATTCTGCAGGCGCACTGTCGGTGCTCTGGCCTGCGCCACAGCCTGAATGGTTCGAAGCTCATGCCCACGTCGAATATGCGTGCGTGCTAATTTACGGAACCGCATCGACGACTGTGCCCGTGAATACCCTTCGCTGCTTGCCAGCACCCTGGCGCGGACTGCTGGGCCTGCTGGGCCTGCTGGCCTGGCTGCTGTCGCAGGCCGCGGCGGCCCAGTCGGTGGCGCTGCAACCCCAGGCCGTGGCGCCCGGGGTATGGATGGTCCAGGGCGAAGCGGCGCTGGGCACGCGGGCCAACCGCAACTTCATCTCCAACGCAGCCTTCGTCGTCACGCCAGCCGGAGTAGTGGTGGTCGATGCACTGGGCTCGCCCGCGCTGGCGCAGGCGCTGCTCGACGCGATCGCGCGCATCACGCCGCAGCCGGTGCGGCGGGTCATCGTCACCCACTACCACGCCGACCATGTCTACGGGCTGCAGGTGTTCAAGGCGGCCGGCGCCGAGATCCTGGCCCATCGCGACGGCCGCCTCTATCTCAACTCCGACACCGCCGCGCAGCGCCTGCAGGCCAGCCGCGAGGAGCTTGCGCCGTGGATCGACGCACAGACGCGGCTGGTGGCGGCCGACCGCTGGCTGGACGGCCCCGAGCGCTTCACGCTGGGCGGCGTGGACTTCGTGCTGCAGCCGGTGGGCCCGGCACACACGCCGGAGGACCTGGCGTTGTGGCTGCCGCAGCAACGTGTGCTGTTCGCCGGCGACCTGGTGTTCCGCGGCCGCATCCCCTTCGTCGGCCAGGCGGACAGTGCACGCTGGATCGAATCGCTCGACCGCCTGCTGGCCTTCGACGCGCTGCGCATCGTGCCCGGTCATGGCCCGGTCTCGTCCGACGCCCGCGGCGACCTGCAGTTGACGCGCGACTACCTGGTGCATCTGCGGCGCACGATGGGCCAGGCGGCGCAGGATCTCGAGCCCTTCGAAGAGGCCTATGCAAAGGCCGACTGGTCGCGTTTCGAGGGCCTGCCGCTGTTTCGTGCAGCCAACCGCATGAACGCGTACAACACCTATCTGCTGATGGAGCAGACCACCAAGTGAGGTACGCACCATGACCACGACCACCGCGCCAGAACGACGCCGCGTGCTGCAGACGCTGGCCGGCATGGTGCTGACGCTGGCCGGCGCGCAGCCTGTGCGCGCCGCACCCGCTGCGGCGGGCGAGGCGGTGCGCTGGCCCGAGGTCACGCTGCTCGATGGCCGCCCCTGGGCCGCGCCGCGGGCCGAGGCAGCCGTGGTGGTGTTCTGGTCGCTCACCTGCCCCTTCTGCCGCCGCCACAACGAGCATGTCGAGCGCCTGTTCCAGGCCGCGCGCGGCAAGCCGCTGCGCGTGCTGGGCGTCGTGCGCGAGCGCGACAGCGCCGCGGTGCGCCGCACCATGCAGAGCGTGGGCTGGACCTTCCCGGTGACGGCCGACACCGCCGCGATGGCGGCGGCACTGACCGAGCGCCGCATGACCCCGGTGACGGTGACGGTGGACCGCGCCGGCCGCTTGCGCCAGGTGATTGCCGGCGAGATGTTCGAAGAAGACGTGCTCGAGCTGCTGCAGCTCGCGGCGTGAGGTCGGGCCGAGGCGCCGTTCCCTACAGCGGCGCCGCCGGGCTGAAGCCGACCAGCCGCGCCAACAGAAAGGTCGGCCATTGAGCCACGGCCTCGTTGTAGGCCGCCACCGCGTCGTTGAAGCGCTGGCGGGCGAAGACCAGTTTCGGCACCGCCTCGCCGAGCGCGGCAAGAGAGGGCGCCGTCGCCTCATCGTGCAAGGCGCCCCGCTGCTGTTCGGCAAGCGATATCACGCGGCTGGCGGCCGGCGCCAGCGCTGCCTCGGCCGCGACCAGCGCCTGCGCGCACTCGGCCCGCACGGGTTGCTCACGCAGCGCCACGGCGGCGGCAGCCAGCCGCGCCTGCGCCGCCAGCAGCGCGTCCAGCGCGCCCTGCTCGGCCAGCAGCGTGCCGCGCAGCGCGGCCGCCAAGGGTTCGATGGCCGCGCCACGGCGCTGGAGCACCTCATCCACCTGGGCCCAGGCGATGCTGATCGTGTGGCGCAGCGCGACCAGCCGGTTGTAGGCGCCGAGCATCCAGAACACCAGCACGGCGGCCAGCACCAGCAAGGCGATCTGCCCAGACGTCATGGCCGGCCCGGCGCCCACGGCGGCAGACCGGGATTCAGACCGAGGCTCAGCTTCAGACGCGGACCTCGCCCTGGCCCAGCACCACCCACTTCAGCGAGGTCAGCCCCTCCAGCCCGACCGGGCCGCGGGCGTGCAGCTTGTCCGTGCTGATACCGATCTCGGCCCCCAGCCCGTACTCGAAGCCGTCGGCAAAGCGCGTGCTGGCGTTGACCATCACGCTGGCCGAATCAACCTCGCGCAGGAAGCGCATCGCCGAGCCGTGGTGGCTGGTCAGGATCGCGTCGGTGTGGTGCGAGCCATGCTGCTCGATGTGTTCGATCGCCTCGTCCAGCGAGGCCACCACCTTGATGCTGATGATCGGCGCCAGATACTCGGTGCCCCAGTCGGCCGCGGTCGCGGCAAGCAGCCGCGCGCCCGGCACCGGCGCCAGGATGGCCAGGCTGACGGGGCAGCAGCGCATCTCCACGCCCTTGGCCGCCAGGCGCACGCCGATGCGCGGCAGAAAGGCCGCCGCCCGGCGCTCGTGCACCAGCAGCGACTCGGCGGCATTGCAGGGGCTGTACTTCTGCGTCTTGGCGTTGTCGGTGACCACCAGCGCCTGGTCGAGGTCGACCTCGGCGTCGACGTAGACATGGCAATTGCCGTCCAGGTGCTTGATCACCGGCACCTTGGCCTCGGCGCTGATGCGCTCGATCAAGCCCTTGCCACCGCGCGGGATGATCACGTCCACGTACTCGGGCATGGTGATCAGCCGGCCCACGGCGGCGCGGTCTATGGTCTCCACCAGCTGCACCGCGGTGGCCGGCAGGCCGGCCTAGACCAGCGCGGCCTGCACCAGCCGCCACAGCGCCAGGTTGCTGTGCAGCGCCTCCGAGCCGCCGCGCAGGATGGCCGCATTGCCGCTCTTGATGGCCAGCGACGCGGCCTCGATCGTGACGTTGTGCCGGCTCTCGTAGATAATGCCGAACACGCCCAGCGGCACCCGCATCTGGCCCTCGCT
>JBBQOR010000140.1:0-6022 GCA_038331055.1 Burkholderiales bacterium | reverse complement strand
CAGGTCGATGAAGCCGAAGTTCTGGCTCATCCACAGCACCAGTTCCTCGGCCAGGCGCGAGATGTGCACCATGCAGATGCTGGCGAAGGCGCTGAACTCGAGCGCGAAGTCGCGGTCGCTCACCGCGTCCAGGCTGTTCTGGCACAGGCCCTCGAAGCCCAGCGTGCGCGCCACGCGCTCGCGGTCCAGCGGGTAGCTGGTGCCGGCCAGCGCGGCGGCGCCCAGCGGCAGCCGGTTCAGCCGCCGGCGCAGATCGGCCAGCCGCTCTGCATCGCGCGCGAACATCTCCACATAGGCCAGCAGGTGGTGCGCAAAGCTCACCGGCTGCGCCACCTGCAGGTGGGTGTAGCCCGGCATCACGGTGTCGGTGTGGTGGCTGGCCTCCGACACCAGCGCGCGCTGCAGATCGGCCAGCAGCGCGGCCAGGCCGTCGACCTCGGCGCGCAGCCACAGCCGCACGTCTGTCGCCACCTGGTCATTGCGGCTGCGCCCGGTGTGGAGCCGCTTGCCGGCGTCGCCCACCAGGGCGGTCAACCGCGCTTCGATGTTCAGGTGCACGTCTTCGAGTTCGAGCTTCCACTCGAAACTGCCAGCCTCGATCTCGGCCGTGATCTGCGCCATGCCGCGGCGGATGTCGTCCAGGTCCTGCGGCGCCAGCACGCCCTGCGCGGTGAGCATCTCGGCATGCGCCAGGCTGCCCTCGATGTCGGCGCGCCACAGGCGCTGGTCGAAGCCGACGCTGGCGGTGTAGCGCTGCACCAGCGCACTCATCGGCTCGGAGAACAGGGCAGACCAGGCCTGGGCCTTGTTGGCCAGCGGATCGTGGGACATGGGGTCGGGCCGGTGCGCGGCTTCGGGGGCGGGGCGGGCCGCGATTATCGGCGCCGGCGAGGTTTCGACATCGGGCCTGCGTGGCACCATCGCGCCATGCCGCGCAGCCCGCATCCCGCCGACTTTGTGCAGACTGCCGCCGACGGCATGTCGCGTCCGCTGAGTCTGTGGCCGGACAGCGCTCGCCCGGTCGGCGGCGGCTTCGGCCACGACACGTTCGAAAGCAGCACCTTCGGACAGGTGCCGGCCGATGGCCGCAGCAAGCTCGACTTCTGCCACTCCGCGCTGGCGTTGCGTGCGGTGTTGCTCGTGCAAGCCGTGCTGGGCGTGGGCGCGCTGCTGGTCTCGCGCACGCTGCTGGAGTGGGCGCTGATCGCCGCGGTGCAGGGCTTCGTCGGTCTGGCCGGCACGCTGCTGTGGCTGGTGGGCGTGTGCGCGATGCAGCGCTGGCTGCGCGGCGGGCCCATGCTGCGCCGGGCCACGGCGGTGCCGGCGCTGGGCGCGCTGGCGGCGCTGGTGGGCTGGCTGCCGATCGGGGCGCTGGGGCTGGCCGACCCGGCCGACCCGCTGCGTGCCGTGGGCGTGGCGCTGGCTGGCGCGCTGCTCGGCGCGCTGCTGTGGAGCTGGCTCGAGTGGCGCGCACGGCTGTGGCAGCCGGTGGATGCGCGCGTGCGGCTGGCCGAGCTGCAAAGCCGCATCCGGCCGCACTTCCTGTTCAACGCGCTGAACACCGCGCTGGCGCTGGTGCGCACCGACCCGCCGCGCGCCGAGGCGGTGCTGGAAGACCTGGCAGAACTCTTTCGCACCGCACTGGCCGACACCGGCATCGCGGTCTCGCTGGACGAAGAGATCGCGCTGGCCCGGCGCTACCTGGCGATCGAGCAGATCCGCTTCGGCGAGCGCCTGCAGATGCAGTGGGACATCGACCCGCGGGCCGGCCGTGTGCGCGTGCCGCCGCTGCTGCTGCAACCGCTGGTCGAGAACGCGGTGCGCCACGGCGTGGAACCTTCGCCGCGCGGCGCCAAGCTGCTGGTGCGCGCGCAGGTGCGGCGCGCGCAGGTGGTGCTGGAGGTCATCAACAGCGTGCCCGACGAGCCCTCGGTGCCCGGCCACGGCATGGCGCTGCACAACGTGCGCGAGCGGCTGCGCCTCCTGCACGATCTGGAAGCCGACTTCGAAGCGGGCCGCGACGGCGCGCTGTTCCGCGTGCGCATCGTGTTGCCGCTGTAGCCCGAACCTGGAGTGCCGCGATGCCCCCGCTGCGTGTGCTGCTGGTCGACGACGAGGCGCTGGCGCTGGTGCGCCTGAAGTCGCTGCTGGCCGACATCACCGAGCCGCGTGTCGAGGTGGTCGGCGAGGCCTCTTTCGCCGAACGCGCCCTGGCGCTGCTGAAGACGCACAGCGTGGACCTGCTGCTGCTGGACATCGGCATGCCGGTGCAGGACGGGCTGGCGCTGGCCGGCGCGATCCGCGCCCTGCCGCCGCCGCGGCCGGCAGTGGTGTTCGTCACTGCGCACGCCGAACACGCGCTGCGCGCCTTCGAGCTGGACGCCGCCGACTACCTGACCAAGCCGGTGCGGCGCGAGCGGCTGCAGGCGGCGCTGCAACGGGTTTCGCAACGTCTGGCGCAACGTCTGGCGCAGCGTCTGGCGTCGCGCGGCGCGCTGCCGGCCGAGGCCGGCCCGGTGCTGGTGGTCAGCGACCGCGGCCGCGTGCTGCGCCTGCCGCTGGCCGAGGTGCTGTACCTGAAGGCCGAACTGAAGTACGTCACGTTGCGCACCGCTGAACGCACGCTGGTGCTCGACGACGCGCTGGCCGACCTGGAGCAGCGCATGGGTGGGGACTTCATCCGCATCCACCGCAACGCGCTGGTGGCCAGGTCGGCCGTGCGCGCGCTGGAGCGGCACGCGGGTGCACACGCGGGCGGCGACGATCCCGCCGGTGAAGGCTGGGCGGTGCGTGTGGCGCCGGTCGACGAGTGGCTGGCCGTGTCGCGGCGGCAACTGAGCGCGGTACGCGAGGCGCTGGCGGCGCAGGGCGGCTGAACTCCCTCGGCCGAATCTGCGCGGCGACAACGCGCTACATCGCCGCCAGTCCGCCATCGACCAGCAACTGCGTGCCGGTGATGTAGCTGGCCTCGTCGCCGGCCAGCCAGAGGATCGGCCAGGCGATCTCCTGCGGTTCGGCCCAGCGGCCGAGCAGGGTGGTGTGGCGGCGCGCGTCGCGCAGCGCGTCCAGGCTCTGGCCGGCCCGGCGCGCGCGTTCGAACTGGAACTCTGTGAGCGTCGGGCCGGGCAACACGGCGTTCGCCCTCACGCCGTGCACCGCCTCTTCATGTGCCAAAGTGCGCACCAGCGCCAGCTGCGCGGCCTTGCTGGCGTCGTACAGGCCCATGCCCGCGCGCCCGCTGACGGCATGGCAGCTGGAGACGACGACGATGCTGCCGCGCCCGCTGCGCCGCAGCGCGGGCAGGGCGGCGCGGCAGCAGGCGGCCGTGCCGCCCAGATTGACGGCGAGCAGGCGCTGCCAGTCGGCGTCGCTGGCGTCGGCGACCGCGCCGTGGTGGCGCACCGCAGCGTTGGCGACCAGCACCTCCAGGCCGCCGAAGCGCGCCAGGCAGGCGTCGACTGCCGCCTGCACCGCCACGCTGTCGGCGACGTCAGCGCAACAGGTGAGCAGCGCTGCCGTCGGGTGCTCGTCGAGCAACGCGGCAGCGCTGCACTCGAGCGCCTCGGCGTCGCGGTCGAGCAGGCACAGTCGTGCCCCTTCGGCCGCGAAGACGCGGGCGCAGGCCGCGCCGATGCCCGCGGCTGCGCCGCTGATCAGCGCGGTGCGGCCGGCCAGGCGGCCCGGGCGGCTCGGGTGGCTCATGCTCGTCGTGCGCCTGTTCGGCCGGTTCGGCCTGTGCTGCCTGTGCGGCCTGCTCGCGCCTATTCCGCCTTGGCGCCGGTGGCCTTGATGACCTTGCCCCAGCGCGGGATCTCGCTGCGGATCCAGTCGCCGAAGAACTCCGGCGTGCTCGCCACGATGTCGAACTCCATGCCGCGCAGGCGCTCGCGGATTTCGGGCTCGCGCAGGATGCGCGTGAGCTCGCGGTGGTAGCGATCGACGATCGGCCGCGGCGTGCCGGCGGTCGTGAGAAAGCCGATCCAGGAGACTGCGACCAGATCAGGAAACCCCGACTCGATCATCGTCGGCACGTTCGGCGTGCTCTCGAAGCGCCGTGCGCCGCTCGAGGCGATCAGCTTGAGACGGCCATCCTTGACGAACTGCTGCACATTGCCCGGCACCAGGAAGGCCAGCTGCACCTGCCCGCCGACGAGGTCGGTCAGCGCCGGCGCCGCGCCCTTGTAAGGCACGTGGGTGATGCTGATGCCGGCGGCCAGCTTGAGCATCTCCATCGTCAGGTGCGAGGCACTGCCCACCGAGACCGAGCCGTAGGCCAGCCGGGTCGGGTTGGCGCGCGCGTAGGCCACCAACTCGGCCACGGTGTTGAACGGCGCCTGCGGGTTGGCCGTCAGGTACTGCGGCGTGGTGACGGCCAGCGTGATCGGCTGCAGGTCCTTCACCGGGTCGTAGGGCATCTTGTCGAACAGGCCGACGTTGATGGCCAGCGGCCCGTTGAAGCCGACCAGCAGCGTGTGCCCGTCAGGCGGCGCCTTGGCCACCATGTCGGCGCCGATGTTGCCGCCCGCGCCGGGCTTGTTCTCGACGATCACCGGCTGGCCCAGCGCTTCCTGCAGCCTGGGTGCCACCATGCGTGCCAGCACGTCGTTGGTGCTGCCGACGATCGGCACGATGATGCGCACCGGCTTGCTCGGTGCCCAGTCCTGCGCCCAGGCGCTGTGCAGCGGGGCCAGCAGCAGCGCGCCGGCCAGCGCGGCGGCGAGGGAAGTCAGCGTAGAGCGGCGGTTCATCTGGTGTCCTTCGGGATTGGAGGTTGAGGCTGGCGTACGGGAGGTGGCGGGTGGTGCGGTCTCAGACCGAGAACACCGGCTGGCTGCGCGCGTCGGCCAGACGCTCGCGCGCCCAGCCCTGCGGGTCGGTGTCGCGCGCCAGCAGCACGGCAGCGGCGCGCACGCGCTGCGCGGCAGGGTCGAGCGCCGGCGGCGGCTCGCCGCGTTGCTGCGCCTGCAGCGCATCGAGCAGCAGCCGACGCGCCATCACGATGCCGCGGTCGGTGGGCAGCAGCTTCTCGCGGCTGCGGTCCTGGATCTCGCCCATGCTCTCCTGCAGAGACGCGTCCTGCGAAGAGATGCCGGCCACGCCGCTGAAGCTGCGTCGCTCGCGCTGCGCGCGGCGGTCGATCAGGAAGTCGTTGTCGCGATTGGCCAGCGGGCGGAAGCTGCCCGGCTCGTAGGCCACGTGGATGCCGGCGCCACCGCGCATCTGCGCCAGTTCCTCGGCCGAGAGGGCGTGGTCGGCATGCCAGTTCATGCTCCAGGCCCAGCAGCGATGGTCGTCGATCGGCACCCAGACATGGCCGCCCAGGGCGTGGTGGCCGAACGGCGGGATCAGCGTGAACCACGGGAACAACCACTGCGTGATGCGCCAGTAGTAGCTGTCCGGCTCGCCGTTGCGCCGGCCGTACAGCGTGAGGCCGAACGGGTTTGGTTCGATGTCGAAGATCACGTTGCCGTCGGCCTTGATGTAGTCGATGGCCTTCACGCCCTGGTGCATCGGATCGATGTCGACCTGGTAGCGGTGCACGTACGACACGTGGGCCGTGTCGATGCCGCCTTCCATGGCCTGCAGGTAGTTGCACTGCTGCAGCCTGCGCGTGACGAAGATGTGGCTGTCGGGCAGCGTGCACCATTCAACTTCTGGCGGCGCAGGCTGTTTGTCGGGCGGGCCCATGTAGGCCCACACGATGCCGCCGCGTTCAATGCACGGGTAGGCCTTGATGCGCATGCGGTCCTTTACCTGGGGCGCGCTGGGTACGTCCACGCAGGTGCCGTTGCGGTCGAACTTGAGGCCGTGGTAGGCGCAGCGGATGCCGCATTCCTCGTTGCGGCCGAAGAACAGCGACACGCCGCGGTGCGCGCAGAACTCGTCGATCAGCCCGGGCTGGCCGTCAGTGGTCCGAAACGCGAGCAGCTTCTCGCCCATGATCTGCACGCGCACTTGCGGGCCCTCGGGCTCCGCTATCTCGGCCTAGCCCAGGATCGGCACCCAGTAGCGCCGCATGAGT
>JBBQOR010000139.1:0-6063 GCA_038331055.1 Burkholderiales bacterium | reverse complement strand
GCGGTGGCGCTGGCGTAGGTCTCGGGCAGCCTGACGTACAGCGGCAGCAGAGCGGCCTTGACGGCGAAGTCCACCAGCAGCATCAGCGCCGCGGCCTGCGCGAGGCGGGCGTTCTCGGGGCCGAGTTGTGGCAGCTTCAGTGCCAGGTCGGCCATGTTCAGCGTGCCGGTCAGGCCATACAGCAGGCTCACCGCAATCAGGAACAGGGCCGAGCCCACGAGGTTGAAGACCACGTAGTGCAGCGCCGAACGCAGCCTTGCGCGGCGGCCGTCGGCATCGCCGTGCAGCAGCAGTCCGTAGCTGGCTGCCAGCAACACCTCGAAGAAGACGAACAGATTGAACAGGTCGGTGGTCAGGAAAGCCCCGGCCAGACCCATCAACTGGAACTGGAACAGCGCGTGGAAGTGCACGCCGCGCCGGCTGTCGCCACCCAGCGAATAGACCAGGCTGCCGAGCGCGACCACGGCCATCAGCACCAGCATGAGCGCCGACAGCCGGTCAAGCGCCAGTGCGATGCCGAAAGGCGCCTGCCAGTTACCGAGCAGGTAGGCCTGCACAACACCGCTGTCGGCCTGGACCAGCAGTTGCACGCTGGCCAGCAGCAGCGCCGCGGTGGCCATCAGCGAGACCCAGGGCACCAGGGCGAGCGCGCGCGCGCTGCGCGAGGCCTCCAGCAGCAGCAGCAACGAGCCGGCCACCAGCGGCAAAACGATCGGCACGATCGGGCCGTGCGCGGCCCACAGCGCAGCGGCGCTCACCGCGGCGGCTCCTGGCCGTCGACATGATCGACGCCGGTCTCGGCGCGCGCGCGCACGGCCAGCGCCACCAGCACCGCGGTCATGGCAAAGCTGATCACGATGGCCGTCAGCACCAGCGCCTGCGGCAGCGGGTCGGCGGTGTCGGCCAGCGTGGCCGGTACGCCTGAGGCGACGATGGCCGCCGCGTCGACCTTCACCCGGCCCATGGTGAAGATGAAGACGTTGACGGCGTAGCTGAGCAGCGTCAGGCCGAGGATGAGGTCGAAGCTGCGCGCGCGCAGCATCAGCCAGACGCCGCAACCGGCCAGGGTGCCGACGAAGATCGAAAGCAGCAGCAGCATCTCAGTTCGCCGACGCAGGGGCCGTAGGGGCCGTAGGGGCCGTAGGGGCCCGGGCCGAACCGGGCGCGTGCGTCAGCCCGGCCAGCGTGTTGAGCATCACCAGCGTGGCGCTGAACACCACCAGGTAGACGCCGAGGTCGAAGGCCGAGGCGCTGGCCAGCGGCACGCCGCCGACACCGGGCAGCCAGGGGTAGTCGTAGGTGCTGGTCAGGAAGGGCGCGCCGAACCACGCGCTGGCCAGCCCGGTCAGCGCGGCCACCAGCAGGCCCGCGCCGACCCAGGCCCTGTAGTCCAGCGGCGCGCGCTGTGCCACCCACTGCTGGCCATGGGCGACCGACTGCAGCACCAGCACGATCGCCAGCACGAGCCCGGCGATGAAGCCGCCGCCGGGCACGTTGTGGCCGCGCAGATAGAGATAAATCGAGATCAGCACGCCGAAAGGCAGCACCAGCCGCGACACGAGTTGCAGCATCAGCGGATGGGCGCGTGCATCGGGCACGGTGACGGGCGCGCCGCCAAAGCCGGCCAGCACGGCGTGCACGATCAGCGCGGCGATGCCGAGCACGGTGATCTCGCCCAGGGTGTCGAGGCCACGGAAGTCGACGATGATGACGTTGACGGCGTTGGCGCCGCCGCCCTCGGACAAGGTGCGCTCGAGGAAGAAGGGCGAGATCGAGTCGAAGGGCCGTGTCAGCACCATCCAGACCAGCGCCGCGACGCCCAGGCCCACCGCCAGCGCCACCAGCGCGTCGCGCCACTGGCGCCAGCGAGAAGCCTCGGCCGGGCTGTGCTGCGGCAGCCAGTGCAGCGCCAGCATCAGCAGCACGATCGACACCACCTCGACCAGCAACTGGGTCAGCGCCAGATCGGGCGCCGAGAACCAGACGAAGAGCAGGCAGACCACCAGCCCGGCCGCACCCATCAGCAGCAGCGCCAGCAGACGCTGGCGATAGAACACCACCGTGCCCAGCGCGGCCAGCATGCCGATCGCCCAGACCACGGCGATGCCCGCCTCGAGACCCTGCAGGTGCAGCGGCGCGGCCTGCGCCGAAGGCAGCCGGTCGCTCAGGAAGGGCCAGGCTCCTGCGGCCAGCGCCAGCAGCACCAGCAGCAGCAGGTAGCGCTGCAGGCTGCCGTTCTGCAGCCAGCGGGTGAGGCCGACGGCGGCCGCATTGCCGGCGTCCTGCAGCGCGACGAAAGCCACGCGCCCGCCCACATTGCGCCACCACAGCGGCAGGTCGACCAGCCGGTGCAGGTCGATGAAACGCTGCAGCCCGAAGTACAGCGCCACACCGCCGCCGACCGCCAGCACGCTCATCAACAGCGGCAGGTTCAGGCCGTGCCACAGCGCCAGCGTGTAGGGTGGCAGCGGCTGCCCGGGCGCGCCGTGCACCGCAGCCTGCGCGGCCACCGCCAGCAGCGCGCCGACAGTGGCCTGCGGCGCCAGCCCGACCGCCACGCACAGCAGCACCAGCAGCAGCACGGGCAGGCGCAGGAAGAACGGCGCCTCGTGCGGCGTCTTCGGCAGCCCCTTCGGCTCGCCGTTGAAGAACACATCGTGCACGAAGCGCAGGCTGTAGGCGACGCTGAACACCGCTGCCAGGGTGACCGCGGCCGGCAGCAGCCATTCGACGAACCAGGAGCCGTCCTTGCCCACGACCTCGGTGAAGAACATCTCCTTGCTCAGGAAGCCGTTGAGCAGCGGCACGCCGGCCATCGCCGCCGCCGCCGTCATGCCCAGCGTGGCGGTGATCGGCATCAGCTTCATCAGGCCGGCCAGGCGCCGCATGTCGCGGCTGCCGCATTCGTGATCGATGATGCCGGCGGCCATGAACAGGCCGGCCTTGAAGGTGGCGTGGTTGATGATGTGGAACACGCCCGCCACCACCGCCAGCGGCTCGTCCAGGCCGAACAGCAGCGTGATCAGCCCCAGGTGACTGATGGTCGAATAGGCCAGCAGGCCCTTCAGGTCGTGCTGGAAGATGGCGATCCAGGCCCCGATCAGCATCGTGGACAGGCCGGTCAGGGTGACGATCCAGAACCAGGGTTCACTGCCGCCCAGCGCCGGGTACATCCGGGCGAGCAGGAAGACACCGGCCTTGACCATGGTGGCCGAGTGCAGGTAGGCCGAGACCGGCGTCGGCGCGGCCATCGCGTGCGGCAGCCAGAAGTGGAACGGGAACTGCGCGCTCTTGGTGAAGGCGCCCAGCAGCACCAGCACCAGCGCGGTCTCGTACAGCGCGTGGGCACGGATCAGGTCACCCGCAGCCAGTTCGTCGTCGAGCTTGAAGCTGCCGACGATGTGGCCGATCAGCAGCGCTCCTGCAAGCAGGCACAGCCCGCCGGCACCGGTGATGGCCAGCGCCATGCGGGCGCCCTGGCGCGCGTCCTCGCGGCCGGTCCAGTAGCCGATCAGCAGGAAGCTCGACAAGCTGGTGAGCTCCCAGAACAGCACCAGCAGGATCAGGTTGTCGGCCAGCACCACACCCAGCATCGCGCCCATGAAGAGCAGCAGGAACGTGAAGAAGCGCGGCGCGGGATCAGCCGGGTCGAGATACCAGGCCGCGTACAGCACGACCAGCGCGCCGATGCCGGTGATCAACAGCGCGAACAGCCACGCCAGGCCGTCCATGCGAAAGCCGAAGTCGAGACCGAGCGCTGGCAGCCAGGCGACCGACCAGCGCTGCACCTCGCCGGCCAGCACCGCCGGGCCGAGCGCCAGCGTCAACGCCAGCGCGCCCAGCGCCACCGCCCCGGCGATGCCGGCCGCCAGGCGTCGTGCCGGCGCGGGCACGGCCAGCACCATCGCTGCGCCGACCCAGGGCAGCAAGGCCAGCAGCAGCAGGGTCATGCGGCGGGCGGTGGGCCGGCAGCGGGCTTGCGCAGCAGCACCACGATCAGCGTGATCACGGTGATCGGGATCACGAAGCTCAGCATCGCCGTCGAGAAGCTGGCCAGCGCGGCATGCTGCTGCGCAGCCAGGATCAGGTAGGCCACGTAGGCCACGTAGTAGGCGAGGAATACACCGCCTTCCCAGCGCGCGATCTCGCGCCCGCTCAGGAACACCGGCAGGCAGGCCAGCGAAACCGCCAGCATGACCCAGATGTCGAAGGCCATCAGCGACGGCGGGATGGCGAGGCCCAGATCGCCCGAGACCAGGCCGGACAGGCCGAGGCAGCCCAGGATGTTGAAGGTGCTGCTGCCGACCACGTTGCCCACCGCAATGTCGCGCTCACCCTTAAGCGCGGCAGCGATCGAGGTGGCCACCTCGGGCATCGAGGTGCCGGCGGCGACGATGGTCAGACCGATGATCAGGTCGCTCACGCCGATGCTCTTGGCGAAGGCGATCGAGGAGGTCACCAGCCAGTCGCTGCCCAGCACCAGCAGCACCAGACCGGCAGCGATGAGCAGCAGCTGCACCGGCATCCTGGCGTCCCAGGCACCGGCCACCGTGACGGGGGCGGCCCCGGCGAACTCATCCTTGTCAGCCTGGGTCTGCCGGCGCGACTGCACCACCAGAAAGGCGGTGTAGGCGACCATCAGCCCGAACAGCAGCGCGCCATCGGCAAGGCTGAGCTTGCCGTCCAGGCCCAACACCAGCAGCAGCAGCGAGGCGCCGATCATGATCGGCACCTCCTGGCGGATCAGCTGCATGTTGACGATCAGCGGCGTGATCAGCGCGCTCACGCCCAGGATGAACAGCACGTTGAAGATGTTGCTGCCGACCACGTTGCCGAAGGCGATGTCGGTCTTGCCGTCGAGCACCGCGCCGACCGACACGGCCACCTCGGGCGCACTGGTGCCGAAAGCGACCACCGTCAGGCCCACCACCAGCGGCGAAATGCCCAGCGACAGCGCCAGCTTGGAGGCCCCGCGCACCAGCAGGCTGGCGCCGAGGACCAGCGCGACCAGACCGGCGAGGAAGAGCAACACGTTCATGAGGTGGCTTTTGGTTGGGGGCCGCAGTGGCGGACAGGAAGCCGGCGATTCTCATTCAAGACCGGCGGTCGCGACCGCCAGACCGCCGCCAATCCCGGCGTGGCGATGCACGACCAGCGCGCGAGGAATCCGGCGACTGCGGGTCAGCCCACCGTCACCGGGATCTTGCCGATGCGCGCCTGCCACTCGCGCGGCCCGGTCTGGTGCACGCTGGTGCCGCCGGCATCCACCGCCACCGTCACCGGCATGTCCTGCACGTCGAACTCGTAGATCGCCTCCATGCCCAGATCGGCAAAGCCGACCACCTTGGCCCCCTTGATCGCCTTGGCCACCAGATAGGCCGCACCGCCCACGGCCATCAGGTAGGCGCTCCTGTGCCGGCGTATGGCCTCGATGGCCACCGGCCCGCGCTCGGCCTTGCCGATCATCGCGATCAGCCCGGTCTGCGCCAGCATCATCTCGGTGAACTTGTCCATGCGCGTGGCGGTGGTCGGGCCGGCCGGGCCGACCACTTCGTCGCGCACCGGGTCGACCGGGCCGACGTAGTAGATGACGCGGTTGTTGAAGTCCACCGGCAGCGGCTCGCCGCTGGCCAGCATGTCCTGGATGCGCTTGTGCGCGGCGTCGCGGCCGGTCAGCATCCTGCCCGACAGCAGCAGCGTGTCACCGGGCTTCCAGCCCGCCACCTGCTCGCGCGTCAGCGTGTTCAGGTCGACCTTCTTCGACTTGTTGTAGTCAGGCGCCCAGTGCACATCGGGCCACAGGTCCAGGCTCGGCGGCTCGAGATAGGCCGGGCCCGAGCCGTCCAGCACGAAGTGCGCGTGCCGCGTGGCGGCGCAGTTGGGGATCATCGCGACGGGCTTGCCGGCCGCGTGCGTGGGGAAGCTGGCGATCTTCACGTCGAGCACCGTGGTCAGCCCGCCCAGGCCCTGCGCGCCGATGCCCAGGGCGTTGACCTTCTCGTACAGCTCGATGCGCATCTCCTCGAGCTTGCTGTTCGGGCCGCGCGCAAGCAACTCGAACAT
>JBBQOR010000138.1:0-6070 GCA_038331055.1 Burkholderiales bacterium | reverse complement strand
GCCGGGGCCGCCGAGAAAACCGCGCGATGTCATCCGGCCATGATGCCGGCCGCGCCGGCGCCGGGCTTGCGCTACGTCGTCTGGCGACGCGTCAGGGGCAAATGGCCGTCAGGCTGCGGCGCCTGCGGCAGCCATGCCCAGCAGCATCTGCGCGCCTCGCGCCATCGACGTCGCATCCACGCCTTGCAAGGGCAGCGACTGCGCCTGTGCCAGGTGCGGGAAGTTGCGCGTCAGCGAGCGCGTGTACAGCGGGTCGTAATGGTCGCGCATCAGCTCGCCGAACACGGCGGCCCACTGCCCGGCAACGGCCATCGCCTGCCAGCGCTGCACCAGCACGCGCCCGCGCAACTCGATCAGGCCTTCGAGCAGACGACAGAAGTGTGCCGGGTCATCGGCGAAGAAGGCGTAGTCCTGCAGCAGCAGGCGCACACGTTCGTCGTCGGGCAGCTCGACCATCAGGCAGCGGCTGTGCTCGCGCATGCGCAGCAGCAGTGCGTCGGGCACACGCAGGCGGCCGATGCGCTGGCTCTCGCTCTCGACGAAGACCTCGCGCTGCGCGTCGAAGCCGCGCAACGCCTGCCAGAGCAGCGTGTCGAAGCGCTTCTGCGACGGTTGCGGCTGGCCGGGCAGGCCGCCGAGGATCGATCCGCGGTGCTGCGCCAACGCCTCGAGGTCGAGCACCTGGGCGCCCTGCGCCGGCAGCGCCGCCAGCGCCTGCAGCAGCCGTGTCTTGCCGCTGCCGGTGCGGCCGGCCAGCACGGTGTAGTGGTGGCGCGCGGGCAGCGTCTCCAGGTCCTTGCGCACCAGCCCGCGGAAGGCACGGTAGCCGCCGGCCAGTTGCGTGCTGCGAAAGCCGACCTGCGAGAGGAACCAGGCCAGCGTGCCCGAGCGCTGGCCGCCGCGCCAGCAGTAGACCAGCGGCCGCCACTCGCGCGGCTTGTCGGCCAGTTCGCGTTCGATGTGGCCCGCGATGCGCCGCGCCACCAGCGGCCCACCCACCTTGCGCGCCGCCAGCGGCCCCTGCTGCACGTACAGCGTGCCGACGATGCGCCGCTCGTCGTCGTCGAGCACCGGCCAGTTGAGCGCGCCGGGAAGGTGGTCTTCGGCGAACTCGGCCGGTGAGCGCGCGTCGATGACGGCGTCGAACTGGTCGAGCTGTTCGACCGCATCCGATACCGCCAGCAGCGTCACCGTCATGCGGTTGCGGCCAGCGCGTCCAGCAGTTCGCCCTCGATGCGCAACTGGGCCTTGGGTTGCTGCAGCAGCGGGCCGTCGACGAGGAAGGTGTCCTCGACACGCTCGCCCAGCGTGGTCACCTTGGCCAGTTGCAGGTTGATGCGGTTGCGTTCGAGCACGCGCGCAATCGCGTACAGCAGGCCCGAGCGGTCGCTGGCGCTGACGGTCAGCAGCCAGCGTTGCGCGCGCTCGTCGGGCGACAGCGACACGCGCGGCACCACCGGGAACGAGCGCACGCGGCGCGAGACGCGCCCGGCACGCGGGCTGGGCAGCGGGCCTTCGCTGGCCAGCGCGCGCGACAGCTGCGTCTCGACGAGCGAGATCAGATCGCGGTAGGCGGTCGGGTTGCCCGGCTCCACCTGGGTGGACAGCACCTGGAAGGTGTCGAGCGCGTAGCCGGTGCGCGAGGTGTGCACCTTGGCGTCCTGGATGCTGAAGCCGGCGCCGTCGAAGTAGCCGCAGATGCGCGCGAACAGTTCGGTGCGGTCGGGCGAGTAGACCAGCACCTGCAGCCCGTCGCCGGCCGAAGACAACCGGGCTTGCACCACCGGCTGCGCGCTGTCCACGTGGCGCCACAGCGAACGCGCGTGCCAGGCGATGTCGGCCGCGTCGTGGCGGGCAAAGTAGCCCACGTCCAGCGTCTTCCACAGCGGCTCTTCGGTACCCGGCAGTGCCGAGTGCAACGCCAGGTTGTGCCGTGCGTCCTGCTTGCGCGCCTCGATCTCGGCATCGAGGTTCGGCCGCGCGCCGCCCAGCGCACGCAGCGTGAGCCGGAACAGATCTTCGAGCAGCTTGCCCTTCCAGGCGTTCCAGACCTTCGGGCTGGTGCCGCGGATGTCGGCCACTGTCAGCAGGTATAGCGCGGTCAGCCGCCGCGTGCTGCCGACCAGCCGCGCGAAGGCATCGATCACCGCCGCGTCGGAGAAGTCTTCCTTCTGCGCGATGCGGCTCATCGTCAGGTGGTGCTCGACCAGGAACTCGATCAGCCGGGAGTCCTCGCGGGCGATGCCGTGCTCGCGGCAGAAGCGCCGGGCTTCCAGGGTGCCCAGCACGCTGTGGTCGCCACCGCGGCCCTTGGCGATGTCGTGGAACAGTGCCGCCACCAGCAGGATCCAGGCTTCGCCCCATTGCGCCGCCAACTGGCTGCAGAAGGGGTACTCGTGCGCATGCTCGGGGATGAAGAAGCGGCGCATGTTGCGCACCACCATCAGGATGTGCTGGTCGACCGTGTAGACGTGGAACAGGTCGTGCTGCATGCGCCCGACGATGCGGCGAAAGACCCACAGCGTGCGCCCCAGCACCGAGGTCTGGTTCATCAACCGCAGCGCGTGCGTGACCCCGCGCGGCTGGCGCAGGATGTCCATGAACAGCTCGCGGTTCAGCGGGTCGCGGCGGAAGTTGCCGTCCATCAGGTGGCGCGCGTGGTAAAGCGCGCGCAGCGTGCGCGCCGACAGGCCCTGGATGCCCGGAGTCTGCTGGTAGACCAGGAAGGTCTCGAGGATGGCGTGCGGGTTGTCCTGGTACAGGTCGTCGCGAGCCACTTCCAGCATGCCCGCGCGGTCGAGGAAGCGCGCGTTGATCGGCCGCATCGGTGCGGCCTCGCTGCCGCTGATGCGTTCCTCGATGTTGAGCATCAGGATCTGGTTGAGTTGCGTCACCGCCTTGGCCGCCCAGTAGTAGCGGTGCATCAGCACTTCCGAGGCGCGTTGATGGGCGCTGGCACGCAGGCCGAAACTCTCGGCGACGGCGGTCTGCAGGTCGAACACCAGCCGGTCCTCGCGCCGGCGGGCCACCAGGTGCAGCCGTGCGCGCAACAGCCGCAATGTGCCTTCGTGGCGCTGCAACTGCTTGACCTCGAAAGGCGTGATCAGACCGTTGGCCGCCAGTTCGGCCCAGGTGCGTCCCAGGCCCGCCGCTCGCGCCACCCAGACCACCACCTGCAAGTCACGCAGCCCGCCCGGGCTTTCCTTGCAGTTGGGCTCCAGCGCGTAGGGCGTGTCCTCGTACTTGACGTGGCGCTGCTGCATCTCCAGCGTCTTGGCGCGCAGGAAGGCGCGCGGGTCCAGCGCGGCCATGCTGGCGGCGACAAAGCGTGTGAACAGCCGCCGCGCGCCGCACACCGGGCGGCACTCGAGCAGCGCGGTCTGCACCGACACATCGCGCCGGGCCTCGGCCACGCACTCGTCGACCGTGCGCACGGAGGACCCGATCTCCAGCCCGCTGTCCCAGCAGGCGGTGATGAAGCGCACGACGGCCTCGCGCGCGGCCTCGGATCGGGCGTGGCGCACGTCGCCGTCGGGCAGCAGCACGAGCACGTCGACGTCGGAATAGGGGTAGAGCTCGCCGCGGCCGTAACCGCCCACCGCCACCAGCACGGCGTCGGCCGGCAGCCCGGCGTCGGCCCACAGTGCGGCCAGGGTGCTGTCGACCAGCCGCGCCAGCGCACGCACCAGCCGCGCGGCAGCCGGGGCGCTGGGGCGAGACTGGCCAAAGGCGTCGAGCAGCGCGGCCTTCTCTTCGCCCAGACGCAGGCGGACTGCGGCCACCCCGCCGGCCACGCCGACCACGCCGACTTCAGCGCGTTCGACGCTGTCCATGGATGGGATGCCCAAGGCCGGCGACGCCGCAGCGCCGCTCAGGGCGCGTGCAGCATGGCCGGCGTCGCGACTGCAGCCGTCGCCGAGGCTTTGGGCAGCGCGAAGGCGGGCGGCGGCGGCGAGCCGGCCGACAGCGTCAGCACCTCGTAGCCGTTGTCGGTGACCAGCACGGTGTGTTCCCACTGCGCTGACAGCGAGCGGTCCTTGGTCACGATGGTCCAGCCGTCGCCCAGTTCACGGATCTCACGCCGGCCCGCATTGATCATCGGCTCGATGGTGAAGATCATGCCCGGCACCAGCTCTTCCAGGGTGCCCGGGCGGCCGTAGTGCAGCACCTGCGGCTCTTCGTGGAATTTGGTGCCGACGCCGTGGCCGCAGAACTCGCGCACGACCGAGAAGCCGGCGTTCTCGGAGAAGGTCTGGATGGCATGGCCGATGTCGCCCAGCCGCGCGCCGGGCTTGACGCGCACGATGCCCTTCCACATCGCCTCATAGGTGATCTGGCACAGGCGCCGGGCCTGGATCGAGCCCTCGCCGACCACGTACATGCGGCTGTTGTCGCCGTGCCAGCCGTCCTTGATGACGGTGACGTCGATGTTGACGATGTCGCCGCTCTTGAGCACGCGTTCGTTCGGGATGCCGTGGCACACCACATGGTTGATCGAGGTGCACAGCGAGGCCGGGAAGGGCGGATAGCCGGGCGGCTGGTAGCCCAGCGTGGCGGGCGTGCCGCCCTGCACCTTCGTCATGTGCTCATGGGCGATGCGGTCGAGTTCCAATGTGCTGACGCCCGGCACCACATGGGGGGTGAGCAGGTCCAGCACCTCGCTGGCCAGGCGGCCGGCCAGGCGCATGCCGTCGATGTCGCGGGCGGTCTTCAGGGGGATTGCCATGGCGCTGGATTATCCCACCCCGCCCATAAAATCCCGAGTTCATGTCCAAGCCCACCTGGCATCTCTGCCCCTTCGAGGGCGGCCCTGCGTTGTCCGACTTTCGCACCGCCGTACTGCTGGCGCGCCTACAGGGGGCCTGCCCGCGCGTCGAGGCGCTGGCTGCGCGACATGTGCATTGGGTGGCCAGCGCCGGTCTGCTGACGCTCGAGGAGGCCGACAAGCTGGCCGCGCTGCTTGATACCGGCCCGCGCTGGCGCGGCGCGGCAGCGGGCGAACTGGTACTGGTGATGCCGCGCGCCGGCACGGTCTCGCCCTGGGCCAGCAAGGCCACCGACATCGTGCGCAACTGCGGTGTGGCCGTGCACCGCGTCGAGCGCACGACGGAATACACGCTGGCGCTGAAGCAGCCGCTGCTGGGCCGCGCCAGGCCGCTGTCGGCCGAGGAGCGCATGGCGCTGGCCGCCTTGCTGCATGACCGCATGACCGAGTCGGTGGGCTTCGACCGCGGCGCCGCCGAAGCGCTGTTCGCGCCGCAGCCGGCTCCACCGCTGTCTCAGGTCGATGTGCTCGGCCTCGGCCGCCAGGCGCTGGCAGAGGCCGACGTGGCCTGGGGCCTGGCGCTGTCGGCCGACGAGATCGACTACCTGGTGGCGGCCTTCACGCGGCTGGCGCGCAACCCGAGCGACGTCGAGCTGACGATGTTCGCTCAGGCCAACAGCGAGCATTGCCGGCACAAGATCTTCAACGCCAGCTTCGTCATCGACGGCCAGCCTCAGCCGCAGTCGATGTTCCAGATGATCCGCCACACCGAGCAGGTGTCGCCGCAGCGCACGATCGTTGCGTACAACGACAACGCGGCGGTGATGGAAGGCGGCGAGGTCGAACGCTGGGCGCCCGTGGGCTATACCAACGCACCGGTCTACGCCGCGCAGCGCGAGACCGCGCATGTGCTGATGAAGGTGGAGACGCACAACCACCCCAGCGCCATCTCGCCTTTTCCCGGCGCAGCGACGGGCGCAGGCGGCGAAATCCGCGACGAGGGCGCCACCGGCCGCGGGGCCCGCCCGAAGGCCGGACTGACCGGCTTTGCCGTCTCGCACCTGCGGCTGCCGGGCGCCGTGCGCAGCTGGGAGCGCGGCGCCGCCGGGCGGCCGGCGCACATTGCCAGCGCGCTGCAGATCATGACCGAGGGCCCGCTGGGCGGCGCGGCCTTCAACAACGAGTTCGGTCGCCCGGTGCTGGGCGGTTTCTTCCGCAGCTTCGAGATGGAAGTCGCCGGGGTGCACCGCGGCTTTCACAAGCCGATCATGATTGCCGGCGGCCTGGGCCGCATCGCCGCCGGCC
>JBBQOR010000137.1:0-6077 GCA_038331055.1 Burkholderiales bacterium | reverse complement strand
GCAACTCGACGCGCAGCACGCGGCCGTAGCCGGCGTCGATCGGCAGCTGCGGCGGCCACTGCAGGCAGTGCACCTCGAGCAGCACCCGGCCGGCGTCCTCGACCGTCGGCCGCACGCCCAGGCTGGCGACGCCGGGCAGCGGGTGTTCAGTCAGACCATGCACGCGGACGACGAAGATGCCCATCGCGGCCGGCCGCGGGTGCGCAAAGCGCAGGTTCAGCGTCGGGAAGCCCAGCTCACGGCCGAGCTTGCGCCCGTGCACGGCATGGCCGCTGACGCTGTACGGCCGGCCCAGCAGCGAGGCCGCGCGCGCCATGTCGCCGCTGGCGAGCGCCTCGCGCACGGCCGAACTCGACACGCGCTGACCATGCACCTCGTAGCTCATCATGCGCGCCACCTCGAAGCCGGCGGCGGCACCGGCATCGTCCAGCGTCTGGTAGCTGCCGGCGCGCCGCGCGCCGTAGCGGAAATCGTCGCCGACGAGCAACCAGCGCGTGGCCAGGCCGTCGCGCAGCACCTCGTCGACGAAGGCCTGCGGCGTGCGCTGCGCCATGCGCGCATCGAAGCGCGCCACCACCACGCGGTCGATGCCGCAGCGCTCCAGCTCGGCCAGCTTGTCGCGCAGGGTGGCGATGCGCGCCGGCGCCGGCTGGCCGCTGCGCGCGGCGAACCAGTCGCGCGGGTGCGGCTCGAAGGTCAGCACGGTGGCCGGCAGGCCGCGATGGCGCGCCTCGTTGGTCAGCAGCGCCAGCATTGCCTGGTGGCCGCGGTGCACACCGTCGAAGCTGCCGATCGTCAGCGCCACGCCCGAGCGGGCAGGGACGGCCTGGCGGGCACGAGAGAAACCGCGGAACACCTTCATCCAGCGATTATCGGCGGGGGTTGGTATGAGCCGTCTGGCGCTGCCTGAGGTCACGCTGTGCGCGGTGGACGGCCGCACGCCGGCGCTGGCGCTGGCCTCGCTGGCTCGTTCCCGCGCGCAGGTGGACTTTGCGCGCAGCGTGCTCTTCACCGACCTGCGTCACCCCATGCCGCCGCCGCCCGAGGGCATCGAGCTGGTGGACGCCGGGCCGCTGGACTCTTCCGCCGCGTACTCCCGGTTCGTCCTGCGCGCGCTGCCGGCCCATGTGCACAGCGCGCATGTGCTGGTCACGCAGTGGGATGGCTTCGTGGTGAATCCCGCGGCCTGGCGCGATGAGTTCCTGCAGTGGGACTACATCGGCGCCGTCTGGCCCGACATGCCGGCCGCGCACAGCGTGGGCAACGGCGGCTTCTCGCTGCGTTCGCAGCGCCTGCTGCGCGCCGGGCTGGACGAGCGCATCACCGAGTTGCACCCCGAAGACCTGATGCTGTGCCGCCGCCACCGCGCGCTGCTCGAGCGCGAGCATGGCGTGCGCTTTGCGCCCCCCGAACTGGCGCGCAGCTTCGCGTACGAGAACGAGAAGCCGACCGCGCCGACCTTCGGCTTTCACGGGCCGAAGAACCTGCCGGCGGCGCTGGACGCCGCGACGCTTCAGGCCTGGCTCGCGCTGCTGCCCGAGGACTTCTTCCGCAGTCGCGACGCACGCCGCCTGGCGCGCGCGCTGCTGTCTCACCGCATGCCGCAGGTGGCCGCCGATCTGCTGCGACGTCGTCAGTCCGTCGGCCGCCGCGAGCCCGCCACGCTTGTGCTGGCGGCCGCCGCAGCGCTGATGAACCGGCTGTCCCACGGCCGCTGATCCGGGCCTCGTTGACCCTCGCAAGGGGTGGTAACCTCTTCGGCCAGACGCCAGAGGAGGCCATCTTGAAGAAGCCGTTTGCTGTGAGCAACGCCCTCACGACCACTTCCACTCCGCCTGTTCTCCAGGCCGTCTTCACGCGACACTGGCGCCGCGCCGCCAGCGTGTTGGCGCTGGGTACCTCGGCTGGGCTGCTGGCCGCGTGCGGCGGCAGCGACGTCATCGATCCTTCCTGCCTGCAGGTCACGGCCAGCGGCCAGACCTACAACCCCGGCACTCCGGGCGAGGCGGGTGCGCCCGAGATCCCCACCGGCTTTGCCGCGCGCGGCCTGACCTACAGCAGCCGCTACATGGTGGTCGCCGCCAACCCCGTGGCGACCAAGGCCGGCTGCGACGTGCTCAAGGCCGGCGGCAGCGCGGTGGATGCCGCGGTCGCGGTGCAGATGGTGCTGACGCTCGTCGAGCCGCAGTCCTCGGGCATCGGCGGCGGCGCCTTCATGATGTATTACGACGCCGCGAAGAAGACCGTCACCAGCTACGACGGCCGCGAGACCGCGCCGGCCGCAGCGACCGAGAACTACCTGCGCTGGATCAGCGACACCACCCGCACCACGCCGCTGCCCAACGCGCGCGCCAGCGGCCGCTCGATCGGCACGCCGGGTGTCCTGCACATGCTCGATGCCGCGCACAAGGACGCCGGCCGCATGGCCTGGAAGGATCTGTTCGCACCGGCGATCACCATTGCCAACGACGGCTTCCGCATCAGCCCGCGCATGTCGGCGTCGATTGCCGGCTCCGCCGCGGCGCTGGCCCGCGACCCCGAGTCGCGCGCCTACTTCCTGAACGCCGACGGCACCGCCAAGGCCACCGGCACGCTGCTGAAGAGCCCGTCACTCGGCACCACCTTCACCTCGATTGCCAACGGCGGCATCGCCGCCTTCTACAGCGGCGCCATCGCGCAGGACATCGTCGACGAGATCGCCGACACCACCGGCGGCATCACACCCGGCGTGACCACGCTGGCCGACCTGGCGGCCTACCGGTCGAGGAAACGCGATGCCATCTGCACGCGCTACCGCGCCTACCTCGTGTGCGGCATGGGGCCGCCGTCATCGGGCGGGCTGACCATCGCGCAAACGCTGGGCATCCTGGAGAACTTCGACATGGCCGCGCTGAAGCCGACTGCCGTCGACATCAACGGCGGGCGGCCCAATGTGCAGGGTGTGCACCTGTTCGCCGAAGCCAACCGGCTGGCCTATGCCGACCGCGACCGCTACATCGCCGACACCGACTTCGTGGCGCTGCCCGGCGGTAGCACGGCTGCGATGCTGAACAAGGATTACCTCAAGCAGCGTGCGGCCCTCATCAGCACCACACGCAGCATGGGCACCGCGCAGCCCGGCGCGCTGGGGCCGGTGGGTGCCTCGCACAGCAACATGCTGGAGAGCGGCACCACGCAGGTGACCATCGTCGACCGCGACGGCAACGTCGTCTCGCTGACCACCACGGTCGAGTCGGGCTTCGGCGCCTTTCACATGACACGTGGCGGCTTCCTGCTGAACAACCAGCTGACCGACTTCTCGGCCGCGCCGACCGATGCCACCGGCGCGCCGATCGCCAACCGGCTGGCCGCGGGCAAGCGCCCGCGCAGCTCGATGGCGCCGACCATCGTCTTCACGCCGACCGCCGACAACAGGCCTGACCAGTTCGTCATGGCCACCGGCTCGCCGGGCGGCGCGACGATCATCCAGTTCGTGGCCAAGACGCTGGTGGGCACGCTGGACTGGGGGCTCGATGCGCAGCAGTCGGTGTCGATGATCGCCTTCGGCGCGTCGAACACGGTCAACACCAACGTCGGCGGCGAGCACCCGCTGGTCAGCCTGGCCAACGGCGGCAACGACGACCCGCTGATCAGCGGCCTGCGCGCGCTGGGCCACACGGTGAACACCGCGGCCCAGAGCAGCGGCCTGGGCAGCATCGTGCGCATCGACTTTCGCGGCGAGGCGGTCTACACCGGCGGCGGCGACCCGCGCCGCGAAGGCATCGTGCTGGGCGACACCTTCAGGCCGTAACGGCCTGCGGTGCCTCCTCGGCCGGGCACAGCTCTTTCATTGTCGGTAGTCGGTCAACGGTCGGCTCTCGCCGACGCGGGGATCGACATCAGAGGCCGAGGTAGGCGCGCCGCACCGCCGGATCGTCCATGAGCGCCCGCGCCGCGCCTTCGCCGGCCACGCGCCCGTTCTCGAGCAGGTAGCCGCGGTCGGCGATGGCGAGGCTCTTCTTCGCGTTCTGTTCGACCAGCAGCACGCAGACCTCGCCCGAGCGGATCGAAGCCAGTGCCTTGAAGAGCTCGCCGGTCATCAGCGGCGACAGCCCGAGCGAGGGTTCGTCGAGCAGCAGCGCGGTAGGCTGCGACATCAGCGCACGGCCGATCGCCACCATCTGCTGTTCGCCGCCGCTCATCGTGCGGACCGCCTGCGTGAGCCGCTCCTTCAGGCGCGGGAACAGCGCGAGGACGCGCTCGAAGTTGCGCGCGCGGTGGGCGCGGGCGCGCTTCGGGAACGCGCCCCTCTCGAGGTTCTCGCGCACGGTGAGCTCGCCGAAGATGCCGCGGCCTTCCGGCACCAGCGCCAGGCCCGCCTCGACGCGCTCGTGCGGCTGCAGCGTGTGCAGCAACACGCCGCCGAGCACGATCTCGCTGCCGGGCAGCGTCTTCACCAGGCCGGCGATCGACTTCAGCAGCGTGGTCTTGCCAGCACCGTTGGCGCCGAGCATCACGACCACCTCGCCCGGGGCGACGTGCAGCGACACGTCCTGCACCGCGCGGTGCTGGCCGTAGGCGGCGCCGATCGAGCGCACCTCAAGCATGGTCGTCTCCGAGGTAGGCGATGATCACTGCCGGGTCGGCGAGCACCTCGGCCGGCGGCCCCTCGGCGATCTTGGCGCCGGCGTTCATGACGACGCAGCGGTCGCACACCGAGCGGATCGCGTCCATCACGTGCTCGACCATCAGGACCGTCACGTCGCCGCCGCGCAGCGAGCGGATCAGCTCGATGGCCACGCCCAGCTCGGTCGGGTTCAGGCCGGCGAGCCACTCGTCGAGCAGCAGCAGCCGCGGCTGCGCGGCGAGTGCCCGCGCGAGCTCGACGCGCTTCTGGTCGATGTAGGTGATCTCGCCGGCCGGCCGGTCGCGCCGTGACGCGAGCCCCACCTTGTCGATCAACGCATCGACGAAGGCGTCGACCGGGCCGGCCGGCGGGCGGCCGCCGAAGGTTGCGCCGGCGCGCACGTTTTCGCGCACGGTCATGGTCTTGAATACCCGCACCAGCTGGAAGGTGCGCGCAATGCCGGCGTGGACGATGCGGTGCGGCGGCAGCCCGGCGATGTCCTGGCCGGCGAAGCGGATGCGGCCCGAATCGGGCACGAGCGCGCCGCTGATCAGGTTCATCGCGGTGGTCTTGCCCGAGCCGTTGGGCCCGAGCAGCCCGACGATCTCGCCGCGGCACACGTCGAAGCTGAGCTGGTCGACCGCGCGCAGCCCGCCGAAGGCCTTGCTCACGGACTCCAGGGTCAGCACCACCTCGCGCGAGGCGGCGGCGGCAGTGCTCATGCCTGCGCGGTGGCCGGACGTCGGCGCCAGCCCTGGACCCAGCCGAGCACGCCCTGCGGCAGCGCGTAGACGATCAGCAGGAAGACCAGCCCGAGGACGATGCTGAAGTGGTTCGGGAAGTACTTGTTCAGCAGCTCGAAGAGGAAGATCAGCGGCACGACGCCGAGCAGCGGCCCCCAGAACGCGCGCACGCCGCCGAGCAGCGCCATGATGACGACCTGGAAAGAGATCTGGGCATTGAACGCGATGGAAGGGTCGATGTAGGTCCAGCGCGGCGCCACGATCGCGCCGACCAGCACCATGAACACCGAGCTGATCACGAACATCGTCAGCTTGGCCCGGGTCGTGTCGACGCCGCAGTGGCGCGAGGCGGCCTCGTCCTCGCCGATCAGCCGCAGCGCGAAGCCCAGGCGCGAGCGCGACGCCCACCACGCGGCTGCCAGCACGATCACGAAGAGCACGAGCAGCTTCCAGTAGATCTCGCCGGGCGAGGTGTCGACGAAAACGTAGCGGCCGACCGACCTCGAGACGTTGGCCTCGTACCAGGTGACGAGCTGGCGCACGAGCTCGGTCATGCCGAAGGTGAAGATCACGAAGTACATGCCCGAGAGTCGCAAGGTCGTCAGGCCGACGATCAGCGCGAGCACCGCGCCGACCACGAGCGCGATGCCCAGCAGCGCGACGAAGGGCAGCTTGTCGGCGAACACCGCGGTCACGTACGACCCCAGCCCGAAGAAGGAGACCGAGCC
>JBBQOR010000136.1:0-6087 GCA_038331055.1 Burkholderiales bacterium | reverse complement strand
CTGGCGCTCTGTTCCAATCGTTGGCCGGTGCTGCAATCCCGTCTGCCGGCGGCACCGGTCATCCATGAACGAACACCTGCTGCTGGTTGAAGATGACGACGCGATTGCGGTGGCTCTGCGTCTGCATCTCGAAGGCGCGGGCTTCCGCCTGCACCGCGAGGCCAACGGCCAGCATGCCATGGCTGCTATCGACCGCCAACGCTGGGATCTTGTGTTGCTGGACCTGATGCTGCCCGGTGCCGATGGCTGGGAGGTCTGCCGCCACCTGCGCGCCAGGCATGCCGACGTGCCGGTCATCATGCTCAGCGCGCGTTCTGCCGAGGCTCATCGTGTGCTGGGGCTGGAACTGGGCGCCGACGATTACGTGGCCAAGCCCTTTTCGATGCTGGAACTGGTCGCGCGCGTCCGCGCGCTGCTGCGGCGCATCGAACAGATGCGCTCCACCAACGCAACGAAGCAGGAATTCAGGTTCGGTCCGTTCCGCCTGGATGCCGTGCGCCGAGAACTGATGCGCGGTGATGTGGTGCTGCCCCTGACGCTGCGCGAATTCGATCTTCTGCACTTCCTGCTGAAGCACCCGGGGCGGCCTTTCAGCCGCCGTGAACTGCTGCAGCGCGTGTGGGGTGATGGCTTCGACGGCTACGAGCACACCGTCAATTCGCACATCAACCGGCTGCGCAACCGCATCGAGGACGACCCACGCGACCCGCAGCGTGTCGTCACGGTGTGGGGTGTGGGCTACCGCTTCGAGTTCGATCCCGCCCCATGAAGCCGGCTCGGTCCTTCGCGACCCGCCTGTCGCTGGCGCTGGCCCTGCTGCTGCTGGCCTATGGCGCCTTTGTCGCGCTGCTGGGGCGCCAGGTGGCGGCTGAACAGGAGCAGGAGTCCCTGCAGCGTCTGTCCCACGGGCTGGCCGGGCACATCGTCGGCCACTGGCCGGAGATCACCTCAGTCAACCGGGACGAAGCCGAACGCTCTGCGCGTGGCGCCTTGCTCTCGATGCTGATGACGGTGAACCCGGGCGTGCAGGTGTACCTGCTGGATGCCGACGGCCGCGTGCAGCACTACATCGGCGAGCCCGGCATGGTGCGGCAGGCGCAGGTGGACCTGACGCCCGTGCGCGCTTTCCTGGGCGGTGACGCACTGCCCCTGAGGGGCACCGATCCCATGGGTTCGGGCGTGCCGCGCATCTTCAGCGCGGCGATGTTCCCGGTGCGCGCTGGCGACACCCGGCCGCCGGGCTATCTGTACGTCATCCTCGACAGCCAGGCGCGTGATGCGGTGGCAGCGCAAGTCGGTGCCGAACGACTGTGGCGCGGCGCCGCGCTGGCCGCCGCCATCGGCTTGCTGGTGACCTTGGGGCTGGGTCTGTTCACCTTCCGCCGCCTGAGCCTGCCCCTGCACCAGTTGGCTCAACGCTTGCGCGGCTACAGCCAGCGCGGTGCGATGTCCGAAGGGGCCTCGACCCAGGCACCCGCGCGCCCGGCGCGCGACGAAGTGCAGGCCATCGGCGCAGCCTTCGACGACATGAAGCAGCGCATCGAGTCCCACGCCGAGCGCGAGCAACGCCAGGTGGTCGACCACCGCGAGATGATGGCCAGCGTGGCGCACGACCTGCGCACGCCGCTGACGGCGCTGCATGGCCACCTCGAGGCACTGGCTGGAGAGGCCGCCCTCGAAGCCACCCGGCGCGCAGCCGTGCTGCAGGCGGCACTGGCGCAAAGCCGCAAGGTAGGGCGCCTGTCGCAACAGCTGTTCGAGTTGGCCGCGCTGCAGTCGACCCAGCAAGTGCTGCACTGCGAACGTTTCTGCCTCGACGAGGTGGTGACCGATGCCGTGCAGAAGTTCGGCTTCAGCGATACAGAGCCGCCGGTCACGCTGCATGGTGTGTCGCCGGGCCGCCTGGAACTCAACGGCGACCTGCAACTGATCGAGCGTGCCCTGACGAACCTGATCGACAACGCAGTGCGTCACGCCCCCGGCAGCCGCCCGGTGCTCGTGAGCCTGCGGCGCGAAGGCGCGCTGGCCGAGATCGTGGTGGAAGACGGCGGGCCGGGCTTGCCGGGTGAGCTGCACGAGCGGCTGGACCAGGGCCTGCCGCTGCGCGATCCGCCCATCAAGCGCAGCAGCGGCGGCATCGGCGGGCTGGGGCTGGCCAACGCGCAGCGGGTGGCGGTCTTGCACGGCGGCAGTCTGCGGCCGCTTCCGGCCCCGCTGGGCGGCACGCGCCTGTGTCTGGCGCTGCCGCTGGCCGCTTAGCTGTCAAGACCCGGCTCTTCAGCGACGCGACGGCGCGTTCGCCGACGGGCCCGCCAACAACACCTGGCCATCTTCGGCCAGGACGGCCATCGCCGTCTCGTCTGCCAAGGCCGTCGCCATGACGATGCGGGCTGGCAGCGGGACCGCATGCTGCTCAGCCCAGTTCGCCGCAGGGTTCAAGACCCGCAACCGCCGGCCATCCTGACTGGGCAGGACCAGCAGCCCACGCAGCCACACCGAAAGATCGAGCTCCCGGCTGCCGATGCGGTGCGTGCTGACATCGTTCAACAGCCGGCGTCGAGTCAGGTGCTGGCCCTCGTGTTGGTACACGTGCAAGATGCCGCCGATGTGCGGCGTGTGCACGGCCAGCAGTCGACGGCCGTCGGTGGTGGGCGCCAGCCAGCGATGAAAGCCGCCGACGGTGTCGCCGAGCGCGGCGACCTGCAGACCCTGCTGCCGGGCCGGGTCAGCCGTCACCAGCGCGAGCTGCCCGCCGTTGGGCCCCGAGCGCACGGTCAGCAGGCCGAAGCGTTCAGGCGTACCCGGCAGCGTCACCGGCCTGGGCGCGATGTCTTCGAAGACATGAGGCGCCTGCAGGGTCAAGCCGCGCATCACTTCCAGCCCGTGGCGTTCGAGCCAGAGCAAACGTGTGGCTTCGATGCCGTCACCCAGCACGCCGTGGTCGTAGCGGCTGGCATCGGGCCCGGCCAGCACGGCGATGTGCCCGCCATCGCCGCGGCCGTCCAGGTCGACCTGCAGGGGCCTCGCGTCGGGCAGTACGGCGTCCTGCGAGCGCGCCACTTCGCGCCATCGCCCGGCGTTGTCGGGTTCGAAGCGGACGAGGCGGTGGCTGGGCGGGTCGGCGGGCCGCGCGCTGCCTCGGTCCCCGGTCACCACCACGGCCACCACGGCCAGCGGCAGGATCAGCAGGCCTGCGTGCACCGCCAGCCCGGCGGATGGCGACCTGTCGATGCGGCCGTCTTCCCAGACCCACAAGCCGCCGCCGGCCATGCGTGCCGCGATGCGACCGTGGCCGCTGGCCAGCGGCGTGGCCGCATCCAGCCCGTCGGCCACGCGCCGTGCTGCCTGACCGGTGGGCGACAAGGCCCACAGGCCGCCGCTGACCCCGGTGCCGAACAGCCCCGACGGCCCGCCCGCGTGCAACTGGCGCATCGGCTCGGCTGTGGGAACGGCGCGCGCGGTCCACGGCGTCGACTCTGCTGCCGCAACAGCCCGCCAACCCATCGCGCCCAAGCCGGCCAGCAGCGCCTGGCGCCTGGAACAGCGCGGCACCTGCCGGCTCACCTCCAGAACGCTCCGAGGCAGGTGCCGGAGCTCATCGGTCAATGCGGCGCGACAGCGGCCGTGCCGACCGTCTTCGCGTAGATCTGAAAGACGCTGGCCGGTGGGCGCGGCGACACCAGATTGCGGGCGTTGGACCCGAACGCCACGCGGGTGCCGTCGCGAGAGATCATCAGCCCGGTGGAATTGCCATTGCTGGCCACCCCGCTGGCACTGGCGCTGGCCAGCGTCTCTGTGCCGGTCGACCGGTCGCGCACGAAGACCCGTCGGTCCCAGCCGCTGTACAGGCCCGAAAAGACCACCTTGCGACCATCGCCTGAAAGCTTGGCCTCTTCGCCGTCTGCATCGCTCAACACCAGTTCAACCCTGCCATTGGTGTCGCCGGGCACCAGGCCGGCCGACGAGGAGACGAAGGCCACTCGTGTCCCGTCGGGCGAAATGGCGAACCGCCTCGATACCACCTCACCCTGCGGCCGCGGGCGCTGCGGCGGCCGTGGCCAGCAGCAGTGCGCCACTGCGCGCGCGTCGGCGCAGCACCTTCGAAAACCTTTGAACCATGCTTGCTCTCCTGTTGGACGGCACGACTGCCTGCAGACATTGCAGCAGCTTCGGCGCGCGAAGTCCTCATGGGGCGGTGAGGACTTCGCGATCGACATCTGGCGCTGGAGCGAAGGCGGTGTCGTGGCAGCTACAGGGCGGTCGTGCGTGTGTCAGCTCGCCGGCCGCATTTGCTACGCTCACCGGCCACAAACGCAGGAGGCTTCATGGCGAGACTGTTCTCGAACCGCGACCGCCCGTTCGATCTGGGCGTGCTGCCGACGGAACGGCTGCCGCGTGACGCGGCAGCGGCCAGCGTCCCGGCGCGGCAGCCGGGCGATGCGAACGTTGCCGGCCCCGATTCGATTGCGGGCGCGGTGCCGGAGTATCGCGAGCTCTTCGCCCGCTACCTTGACGGTGCCGTCGCACCGGCCCGCGCGCCGGTACCCGACGATCCCGTGGCGCGGTCGAAGAACCTCAAGGCCACCGCCTACTTTCTCGACGCGACGCTGGCCGGCGTGTGCCGGCTCGAGGCGGGCGACTGGCGCGGCGGGGAGGCACCGGCGCACACCCACGCCTTCGTCTTCCTGATCGAGTTCGGGCGCGAGCCGAAAGCCGGCGAACCGGGTGCCGAGTGGATCCGCGGCACGAACGTCGCGCGCACGGACTTGCGCTGCGCCGAGGTGGCGGTGGTGATCGCGGGCTATGTCCGCGCCCTCGGCTGGTCGGCACAAGGGCATGTCGCGGGCGACGCACAGGTCGGAACCCAGGTCGACATCGAGCGGCTCGCTCAGCGCGCGGGCCTCGTCAAGGCTGAGGGTGGTGTGCTCGCGATGCCGTTTTCGAAGCGCGGATTCCGCCTCGGCGTCGTCACCACCGACTACCCGCTGGAGGTCGATCTGCCGATCGCGCCCGAGGCCTCGCTCGACTGGCCCGACGAGTCCGCCTACATGGGCACCGCGGGCACGCGCCCGGGCTTCGAGGACGCAGAGCTCGCGCAGCGGCCGGTGCACCTGGGCCGCCACCCGATGGAGCAGATCAAGCGCGTCGACCAGCCGACCACGCTGATCCTGCGCGACGAGATCCGGCGTGTGCCCAAGCGGGCCGATCTTTTCGCGCGCGCGTTTGCCGGCGACCTCGGCGAAAGGCCGAAGAAGGAACGGGCACGGTTCGCCGTCAAACACCCGCTGGCGTGGGGCATGGTGCCGCTGATCCGCAACATGGTGCCGCTGCAGGGTACGCGCGAACCCCACGATCCCCTGGCGCCCAACGGCTTCGGCGGCGACCTGTCCGACGCGCGTCGCAACACCGATGCGATCAAGGCGCTCGGCTACTTCATGGGCGCCGATCTGGTGGGCATCTGCGAGGCCGAGCCGTGGATGTACTACTCGCACGACGAGCAGGAGGGCAAGCCGATCGAGGCGTATCACAAGTTCGCCGTGGTGATGCTCGTCGACCAGGGCTTCGAGACCATGGAAGGCGCCTCGGGCGACGACTGGATCTCGGGCGCGCAGTCGATGCGCGCCTACCTGCGCGGCGCGCTGATCGCAGGCCTGATGGCCGCACACGTGCGGCGCATGGGGTGGTCCGCGCGGGCGCACTCGAATGCGCACTCCGAGCTGCTGCACATTCCGGCGGCGCTGTGGGCGGGCCTGGGCGAACTGTCGCGCATCGGCGAACTGGTGTTGAACCCCTTCATCGGCCCGCGCTCCAAGACTGTGCTGCTGACCACCGACCTGCCGCTGGAATTCGACCAACCGATCGATTTCGGCCTGCAGGCGGTGTGCAACATGTGCCTGAAATGCGCGCGCGAATGCCCGTGCAACGCCATTCCCTTCGGCCCCAAGGTGATGTTCAACGGCTACGAAATCTGGAAGCCGGATGTCGAGAAGTGCGGCAAATACCGCCTTACCAACATGAAGGGCTCGGCCTGCGGGCGCTGCATGAAAACCTGCCCCTACAACCGCGAAGACCTGATCGAATCCGACC
>JBBQOR010000135.1:0-6121 GCA_038331055.1 Burkholderiales bacterium | reverse complement strand
GTCATGTACTTGATCTCCGGCGCGTCGTTGGAGTTGTGCACCACGGTCACGCCGCTCTTCATGGCCCACGGCCGCACCTGATGGTGGATCGGGATCAGCAGCACTTCATCCTTCACCCGCAACAGACCCTCGCGGATCAGCGCATTGCGCTTGGCCACGTCGGTCTCGGTCTTCATCGCATCGGTCACGCGGTCGACCACCGCGTCGCTGACCTTGGAGAAGTTGAAGTTGCCGTCAGCGCCCGTGGTGCGGGTGCGCGCCAGCGACTGCAGCATGTACTGCGCGTCGTAGGTGGCGATGCCCCAGCCCAGCAGATACAGCGAGGAGTCGAAGTTCTGAAACTTCTGGCTGAAGGTGGCCATCGGCTCGGCCATCAGCGAGGCCTTGATACCGATGCGCGCCCACATCGCGATCACCGCTTGGCAGATCTCCTCGTCGTTGACGTAACGGTTGTTCGGGCAGTTCATGCGCACCTCGAAGCCGTCGGGATAGCCGGCGTCGGCGAGCAGACGCTTCGCGCCGTCCGCGTCGACCCGCGTCGGCGTGTCGAGCTCGGCCGCCCAGCCGTGGACGCCGGGCGCGATGAGGATGCCGGCCGGGATCGACAGGCCGCGCATGATGTTGCGCTGGATCGCCGCGCGGTCGATCGCCATGCTCATCGCCTGACGCACGCGCTTGTCGGCGAACGGGTTCTTGCCCTTGATGTTGCTGTACTTCAGCTCGGCGCTGCCGACATCGGGGGCGAAGAAGATGGTGCGCACTTCCGGGCCGTCGATGACCTTGAGCTTGCTGTCGCCGCGCAGACGCGCCACGTCCTGCGTGGGCAGGTCGGTCAGCAGGTCGACGTCCCCGGCCAGCAGCGCGGCCACGCGCGTCGGGTCGCTGCGGATCGGCGTGTAGACCACCTCTTTCACGTTGCCGGTGGGCTTGTCCCACCAGTCGGCGTTGGCGGTCATCGTCACGCGCGTGTCTGGTGCCCAGCCGGTGATGCGGAACGGGCCCGTGCCCATCACGTTGCGGGCGGTGAAGTTCACCTCGTTGGCGCGGTAGTCCTGCACGCTGGTGGTGCGGTTCTTCTCCGCCCACGACTTGCTCATGATGAAGAAGCTGGTCAGGTTGCGCAGCAGGATCGGGTTCGGGCCGGCGAGGGTGAACTCGACCGTGAAGTCGTCGACCTTGCGCACATCGCTGACGCCGGTGACGTAGATCGACATCGTGCCCTGCGGCTGGCGGATGCGCTGGAACGAGAACACCACGTCGTCGGCGGTGAGGGGCGTGCCGTCGTGGAACTTGACGCCACGGCGCAGTTCGAAGCGCACCGTCGTCGGGTTGACGAAGGTCCAGCGCGTGGCCAGCGCCGGCTCGGGCTCGTACTGCCGGTTGTAGCGCACCAAGGTCTCGTAAGCGTGGCGCAGGATGGTGTTGGTAGTCGCGTGGTTCTGCGAATGAGGGTCCAGCGTCAGGATGTCGTTCTGCGCGGCCCACCGCAATGTCTGGGAATGGGCCGGGCCGGCCAGAGCAGCCATGGCAACAGCCAGTGCCGCCAGAAAGGTGCTTGTCTTCAGCTTCATCGCGAAGTCTCCAGAGGTCGGAAAGCCGCGATGCTAGGCCCAACCGCGCTGCCTTGGGCAGCGGGATGCCCCTGAGGGCGATGTGCGTTCGGCGCTCAGACCGGCTCGTCGCTGCAGTCGCAGCCCCGCGCTGCGCTGATCCAGCGCAGCGCCAGGCGCCGCGCCAGGGCCGCGGGCAGGGCAGGCAGCCAGCGCCCGGGCTGCGCCACCACGCCGCATTCGTAGCGCCGCTGCCCCGCGTCCCACTGCAGCGCGTCGCATGCGCCTCGGCGTCGACGCGACAACCACATGCCCAGCGGGCAGGGCTCGATCGCGCAGCACACCCCGCAGCCGTTGCACGGCGCGCCGAGCGCCGGTTTGGGAGGCGCTTCGGCCTGCAGCAGGATCACCCGGTGGGTTGGGGGCTGTGGCATCGGGCCCACAGTCTGCCTCGGCGGGGGGCGCGCGGTCGTCAAGACAGCCGGTGAATCGGGCTGCATTTGCGGCTTTTGGCCACGACCTTGGGCGAAAGGGCCGGTGATACAGTTATTGGTGTTTCCCCGAGGTCCTTCCCGTCCCCTTGCCGGGTTGAGAACAGCAAGGCGGGTCGCTAGTCCGTCAACCGGTGCAGCCGGGGCGCGGAAGGTTGATCAACCCATCGAAGCACCGGCAGACCCGGGGCGAAAGGTGAGCGAAGATGATGCAGCAGAACCGGGCCAACTCCTATCTGTTCGGCGGCAATGCCCCGTACGTGGAAGAGTTGTACGAGGCCTATCTCGACAACCCCGGCAGCGTGCCCGACAACTGGCGCGTCTACTTCGACAACCTGCAGCATGTGCCCGCCGCCGACGGCAGCGGCACCCGCGATGTGGCGCATGCGCCCGTCGTCGAGTCCTTCGCCCAGCGCGCCAAGGCCAACGCCTTCGCGCTGAAGGCCAGCGAGGCCGACCTGGCGGTAGCGCGCAAGCAAGTCCACGTGCAGAGCCTGATCGCGGCTTACCGCTTCCTGGGCAGCCGCTGGGCCGAACTGGACCCACTCAAGCGCACCGAGCGGCCGAAGATCCCCGAACTCGAGCCGGCGTTCTACGACCTCACCGAGGCCGACATGGACATCACCTTCTCGGCCGCCAACACCTATTTCCGCAAGGGCGAAGACATGAGCCTGCGCGAGATCGTGCAGGCGCTGCGCGAGACCTACTGCGGCACCGTCGGCGTGGAATTCATGCACTGCACCGACCCGACCGAGAAGCGCTGGTGGCAGGAGCGGCTGGAGGGCATCCGCAGCAAGCCGGCCTTCAGTGCCGAGCAGAAGGTGCACATCCTCGACCGCCTGACCGCTGCCGAGGGCCTGGAGCGCTACCTGCACACCAAGTACGTCGGCCAGAAGCGCTTCTCGCTCGAAGGCAGCGAGAGTTTCATCGCCAGCATGGACGAACTGGTGCAGCGCGCCGGCGCCAAGGGCGTGCAGGAGATCGTCATCGGCATGGCCCATCGCGGGCGGCTGAACGTGCTGGTCAACACGCTGGGCAAGCTGCCCAAGGACCTGTTCGCCGAGTTCGAGCACACGGCCAGGGAAGACCTGCCCTCGGGCGACGTGAAGTACCACCAGGGCTTCTCCAGCGACGTCAGCACGCCGGGCGGGCCGGTGCACCTGAGCCTGGCCTTCAACCCCAGCCACCTGGAGATCGTCAACCCGGTGGTCGAAGGCAGTGTGAAGGCGCGCATGGACCGCCGCGGTGATCACACCGGCGCGCAGGTGCTGCCGGTGCTGGTACACGGCGACGCCGCCTTCGCCGGGCAGGGCGTCGTGATGGAGACGCTGGCGCTGGCGCAGACGCGCGGCTACTACACGGGTGGCACGGTGCACCTGGTGGTGAACAACCAGATCGGCTTCACCACCAGCGACCCGCGGGACTCGCGCTCGACGTTGTACTGCAGCGACGTGGTCAAGATGATCGAGGCGCCAGTGCTGCACGTGAACGGCGACGACCCCGAGGCCGTCGTGCTGTGCACACAGCTGGCAATGGACTACCGCCAGCAGTTCTGCAAGGACGTGGTGGTCGACATCATCTGCTTTCGCAAGCTCGGCCACAACGAGCAGGACACGCCCAGCCTGACGCAGCCGCTGATGTACAAGGTGATTGCCAAGCACCCGGGCACGCGCCGGCTCTATGGTGAAAAGCTGGTGGCGCAAGGTGTGCTGGGCGCCGAAGGACAGGACAGCCCGGACGCAATGGTCAAGCGGCTGCGCGCCGCGATGGACGAGGGCAAGTCCACCGGCGATCCGCTGCTGACCAACTACAAGAGCAAGTACGCGGTCGACTGGGCGCCCTTCCTCGGCAAGAAGTGGACCGACGCGGCCGACACCGGGCTGCCGCTGGCCGAGGTACGGCGCTTGTCCGAGCGCATGAGCACCATCCCGGCCAACTTCAAGCTGCACCCGCTGGTGGAGAAGGTGGTGGCCGACCGCGCCGCGATGGGCCGCGGCGAGATCAACGTCGACTGGGGCATGGGCGAGCTCCTGGCCTACGCCTCGCTGGTCGCCAGTGGCTACGGTGTGCGCCTGTCGGGCGAGGACTGCGGCCGCGGCACCTTCACCCACCGCCACTCGGTGCTGCACGACCAGAACCGCGAGAAGTGGGACACCGGCACCTACATCCCGCTGCAGAACGTGGCCGACGGCCAGGCGCCGTTCGTGGTCATCGACTCGATCCTGTCGGAAGAAGCCGTGCTCGGCTTCGAGTACGGCTACGCCAGCGCCGAGCCGAACACGCTGACCATCTGGGAGGCGCAGTTCGGTGACTTCGTCAACGGCGCGCAGGTAGTGATCGACCAGTTCATCGCCAGCGGCGAGGTCAAGTGGGGCCGCGTCAACGGCCTGACGCTGTTGCTGCCGCACGGCTACGAAGGGCAGGGGCCCGAGCACAGCTCGGCGCGCCTGGAGCGCTTCATGCAGTTGTCGGCCGACAACAACATGCAGGTCTGCCAGCCGACCAGCGCCAGCCAGATCTTCCACCTGCTGCGCCGCCAGATGGTGCGCCAGTTCAGGAAGCCGCTGATCATCCTGACGCCCAAGTCGCTGCTGCGTGCCAAGGACGCCGGCTCGCCGCTGGCCGAGTTCACCAAGGGCGAGTTCCGCACCGTGATCGGCCCCTCGCGCACCGAGATCGAGGGCGACACGGTCAGGCGCGTCATCGCCTGCTCGGGCAAGGTGGTCTACGACCTGATCAGGAAGCGCGACGAGAAGAAGGCCTGGGACGTGGCCATCGTGCGCGTCGAGCAGCTCTATCCGTTCCCGCACAAGGCCTTCTCGACCGAGATGAAGCGTTTCCCCAACGCGACCGAAGTGATGTGGTGCCAGGACGAACCGCAGAACCAGGGGGCCTGGTTCTTCGTGCAGCACTATGTGCACGAGAACATGCTCGAAGGCCAGAAGCTCGGTTATGCCGGGCGCCCGGCCTCGGCCTCGCCGGCGGTGGGCTATAGCCACCTGCACCAGGAGCAGCAGAAGGCGCTGCTCGACCAGGCCTTCGGCAAGCTCAAGGGATTCGTGCTGTCCAAGTGATGAGCTCGGCGACCACGCCGAACACCGCGCGCGCTGCGCGCGGAAAGTCGAACAAACAAGGCTGAGAGACCCATGGCAATCGTTGACGTGAAGGTTCCGCAACTGTCGGAATCGGTGGCTGAGGCCACGCTGCTGCAGTGGAAGAAGAACCCCGGCGACGCCGTGGCGATGGATGAAATCCTGATCGAGATCGAGACCGACAAGGTGGTGCTGGAGGTGCCTGCGCCGGCCGACGGCGTGCTCGCCGAGCTGGTGGTCGCCAGCGGCGGCACGGTGGGGTCGGACCAGTTGATTGCGCGCATCGACACCGCTGCCAAAGCCAGCCCGGGCGCGCCCGCTGCGCCCGCGCCCGCAGCGGCTGCCGCGGCAGCTCCGGCCCCGGCGGCGGCTGTACCGCCGACAAAAGCCGGCGTGGCGATGCCGGCTGCCGCCAAGCTGATGGCCGACAACGCGTTGCCCTCGGGGTCGGTCACCGGCAGCGGCAAGGACGGCCGCGTGACCAAGGGCGATGTGCTGGCCGCGCTGGCGCAGCCGCCGGCGGTGGCCCTGGCACCCGCCGCCGCCCCTGCCACCGCACCCGCCGCAGCACCCGCCGCAGCACCCGCCGCAGCACCCGCCACACCACGCAGCCTGCCGCAGGTGGCGTCGCCGCCGCTGCCCAGTCTGGGTGAGCGGCCCGAGCAGCGCGTGCCGATGTCGCGTCTGCGCGCGCGCATCGCCGAGCGGCTGCTGCAAAGCCAGTCAAGCAATGCCATCCTGACCACCTTCAACGAGGTCAACATGGCCCCGGTGATGGAGATGAGGAAGCGCTTCCAGGAGAAGTTCGAGAAGGAGCACGGCGTCAAGCTGGGCTTCATGAGCTTCTTCGTCAAGGCGGCGGTGGCGGCGCTGAAGAAGTACCCGGTGATCAACGCCAGCGTGGACGGCAACGACATCGTCTACCACGGCTACTTCGACATCGGCATCGCCGTGGGCTCGCCACGCGGGCTGGTGGTGCCGATCCTGC
>JBBQOR010000134.1:0-6196 GCA_038331055.1 Burkholderiales bacterium | reverse complement strand
CGGCCACCGCGCCGTGGTGACGCAGGTATTCGCGGCTGGCGGCGCTGCCGTCGGGCAACACCACGGTGTCCCGGCGCAGCTCGATCCAGCCGCGGTGCAGCACGCTGCTATCGCCCGTGGCGCGCTCGATCAGGTGGTTGTCGTCTGTCGCCACGCGCCTGGGCCTGTCAGCTGGCCAGTGCCTTGACGATCGCGTCGCGACACATTGCCATCACGCCGCCGGAGAACGGGCCGAAGAGGAACTCCGCAGCGCCGTTGGCGGCCAGCAGCAGGGTCACGCCCTGGGTCTGCCACACCGGCGCGGTTTGCGTCGGCTCGTCGAACCACATCACCTTCACCACGCGCAGGTAGTAGAACGCGCCGATCAAGGAGAACACCACCGCCACCACGGCCAGGCCGATGTAGAACGGCACGTTGGTCGTGACCAGCGCCTGGATGACGGCCAGCTTGGCAAAGAAGCCCACCATCGGCGGCACGCCCGCCAGTGAAAACATGAACACCGTCATCACGCCCGCCACCCAGGGGCTGCGCTTGGACAGGCCGGCGAGGTCGTTGATCTCTTCGCTCTCGAAGCCCTGGCGGCTGAGGTACATGATCAGCCCGAAGGTGCCCAGCGTGGTCAGCACATAGGCCACCAGATAGAACATGCTCGAGCTGTAGGCATTGCCGGCACTCAGCGTGTTGCCGCTGACCACGCCCGCACTCAAGCCGAGCACGATGAAGCCCATTTGCGAGATGGTGCTGTAGGCCAGCATGCGCTTGAGGTTGTCCTGCGCGATGGCCGCCAGATTGCCCACCAGCAGCGACCCGACCGCGAGCACGATCAGCATCTGCTGCCAGTCCACCGCCAGCCCCAGCATGCCTTCGACCAGCAGCCGGATCGTGATGGCGAAGGCGGCGAACTTGGGGGCTGCTGCGATGAGCAGCGTGACCGCCGTCGGCGCGCCCTGGTAGACGTCGGGCACCCACATGTGGAAGGGCACCGCACCCAGCTTGAAGGCCAGCCCCGCGACGACGAAGACGACGCCGAAGACCAGCACCTCGCGGTTGATGCGGCCGGTCGCGATCTGCTCGAAGACGCGCGGTATCTCCAGCGAGCCGGTGGCGCCGTACATCATCGACAGACCGTAGAGCAAGAAGCCGCTGGCCAGCGCACCGAGCACGAAGTACTTCATCGCCGCCTCGGTGGAGACGGCGTGGTCGCGGCGCAGCGCCACCAGCGCGTACAGCGACAGGCTCATCAGCTCGAGACCCAGGTAGACGACCAGGAAGTGGTTGGCCGAGCACATCACCGAGATGCCGAGCAGCGAGAACAGCGCGAGCGAACAGAACTCGCCCTTGAGCATGTCGCGCGCGGCCAGCGTGGGCTGCGCGTAGGCGATCGTGATCAGCACCGAGACGGCGGCAAAGAAGGCCAGCAGGTGACCCATCGGGTCGACCACCACCATGCCCTGCATGCCGTAGCCGGTCTGGCCGGAGTCATAGGCCCACAGGTGCATGGCGGCGAACACCGCCACCGTCAAGTAGGTCAGGCGAAAGGTGATGCGGCGCTGCGGGTCAGCCACCCAGGGGTCGACCAGCGTCACCACGCAGGCCATCACGAGCAACCACAGCTCGGGCGCGACGACGGTCCAGTTCAGCGAATTCATGGGCGGCCGGTCAGTTGAGCTTGGTCAGCGCGACATGCTTGAGCAGCGCGTCCACCGAGACCTGCATCACGTCGGTGAACGGCTTGGGGTACAGGCCCATCCACAGGACGGCGATCGCCAGCAAGGAAAGCACCAGGAACTCCCGGCCGTCGATGTCACTGAGCGTGCGCACATTCTCATTGGCGATCTCGCCGAAGTACACGCGCTTGACCATCCACAGAGTGTAGGCAGCGCCGAACAGCAGTGTGGTCGCGGCCAGCAGGCCGATCCAGAAGTTCACCCTCACGGCGCCCAGGATGACCATCCACTCGCCGACGAAGCCGGCGGTGCCCGGCAGCCCGGCGTTGGCCATCGCGAACAGCACGGCGAAGGCGGCAAAGCGCGGCATCGTGTTGGCGACCCCGCCATAGGACGCGATTTCACGGCTGTGCACACGGTCGTAGAGCACGCCGATGCACAGGAACATCGCGCCGGAGACGAAGCCGTGGGCAATCATCTGCACGATGCCGCCGGCCACGGCCAGTTCGTCGAAGAGGAAGAAGCCCAGCGTGACGAAACCCATGTGCGCCACCGACGAGTAGGCGACCAGCTTCTTCATGTCCTGCTGCACCATTGCGACAAGGCCGATGTAGATCACCGCGATCAGGCTCAGCGCGATGATCAGCCAGGCCCATTCGCGGCTGGCGTCGGGTGCGATAGGCATCGAGAAGCGCAGGAAGCCGTACGCGCCCAGCTTGAGCATGATCGCCGCCAGCACGACCGAGCCGCCGGTCGGCGCCTCGACGTGCGCGTCGGGCAGCCAGGTGTGCACAGGCCACATCGGCACCTTGACCGAGAAGGCGGCGAAGAAGGCGAAGAACAACAGCGTCTGGGTCGTCATCGACAGCGGCAGACGGTGCCAGGTGAGCAGGTCGAAGCTGCCGCCGCTCTTGTAGTACAGGTAGATCAACGCCACCAGCATCAGCAGTGAGCCGAGCAGCGTGTAGAGGAAGAACTTGAACGCCGCATACACGCGGCGCGGCCCGCCCCAGACGCCGATGATGATGTACATCGGAATCAGCGTGGCCTCGAAAAAGACGTAGAACAGCAATCCGTCGAGCGCGCTGAAGACGCCGATGAGCAGCCCCGACAGGATCAGGAAGGCGCCCATGTACTGGCCGACCCGCTCTTCGATCACGCGCCAGCCGGCGAGCACCACGATGATGGTGATGAAGGCCGTCAGCGGCACGAACCACATCGACAAGCCGTCCACGCCCAGGTGGTAGTGCACGTTGAAGCGCTCGATCCATGGCAGGTACTCGACGAACTGCATCTGCGCCGTCGTGCGGTCGAAGCCCGCAATCAGCGGCAGCGTGACCACCAGGCCCGCGACGGCCCCGATCAGCGCGACCGCACGCACCATCTGCACGTGGCGGTCCTGGCCGATGGCCAGCAGCAGCGTGCCCACGGCAATCGGCAGCCAGATCGATGCGCTCAACAATCCCATTCGGTGCTTTCTTGGTTCTTGGTTGCGCGCGGCCGATCAGCCACCGATGAAAGGCCACAGGCGCCACGTCATCAGGCCGAACAGGCCCAGCAGCATCACCAGCGCATACCAGTACAGGTGCCCGGTCTGCAGCAGGCGCACGAGGCCGGCCAGTGCCCCGACCGCGCGCGCCGAGCCGTTGATTGCGCCGTCGATCAGCGCGACATCGCCGACCTTCCACAGCCCGCGGCCGAGGGCGCGCGCCGCCGGGGCCAGCACCTGCTCGTTGAACCAGTCCATGTAGTACTTGTTCTCGAGCACGGTGCGCAACGGCTTGAGTCGCGCGTCCAGCGCCGCCGGGATCGAGGGCTGCCTGAGGTAGAACCACCAGGCCATTCCCACCCCGGCGACGGCCAGCCAGAATGGCAGCGTCTGCAGGCCGTGAAGCGCCATCGCGGTGGCGCCGTGAAAGCCGGCCGCCAACTCGGCCATCGCCGGGTGGCGGGCGCCATCGACGGTGATGGCGTCCTTGAGGAATTCGCCGAACAGCATCGGCTGGATGGTGAGGAAGCCGATCACCACCGAAGGCACGGCCAGCAACACCAGCGGCGCGGTGATCACCCAGGGCGACTCACGCGGCGTGGTGTCGGCATGGGCATCGTGGTGGCCGTGGTCGTCAGCCGCCGGAAAGGGCTTGTGGCGGAAGCGCTCCTTGCCGTGGAAGACCAGGAAGAACATGCGGAAGGAATAGAACGCCGTGACGAAGACGCCGGCGATCACCGCAAAGGCCGCGAACGGCGCCGCAGCCAGCGTGCTGGCCTCGACCGCCAGGATGATGCTGTCCTTGCTGTAGAAGCCGGCGAAGAGCGGCGTGCCGATCAACGCAAGCGAACCCAGAAGCGCGGTGATCCAGGTCAGCGGCATGTGGCGGCGCAGCCCGCCCATGTTGCGGATGTCCTGATCGTGGTGCATGCCGATGATCACGCTGCCGGCGGCCAGAAACAGCAGCGCCTTGAAGAAGGCGTGCGTCATCAGGTGGAACACCGCGACGGAGTACGCTGAGGCGCCCAGCGCCACCGTCATGTAGCCCAACTGGCTGAGCGTGGAGTAGGCGACGACGCGCTTGATGTCGTTCTGGATGATGCCCAGGAAGCCCATGAACAGCGCGGTGATGGCCCCGATGACCATGACGAAGTTCAGTGCCGCGTCCGACAGTTCGAACAGCGGGCTCATGCGCGCCACCATGAAGATGCCGGCCGTCACCATCGTGGCGGCATGGATCAGCGCGCTGATCGGCGTCGGGCCTTCCATCGAGTCGGGCAACCAGACATGCAGCGGGAACTGCGCGCTCTTGCCCATGGCGCCGATGAACAGGCAGATGCAGGCGGCAGACAGCAGGTTCCAGTCGGTGCCGGGCAAGCTCAGCTTGGACATCTCGCCGGCGCGGGCAAAGGTCTCGCCGTAGTTCAGCGAGCCGCCGTAGGCCAGCAGCAGCCCGATGCCCAGGATGAATCCCAGATCACCCACCCGGTTGACGAGGAAGGCCTTCAGGTTGGCGTGGATCGCGGTCGGACGCTTGAACCAGAAGCCGATCAGCAGGTAGGACACCAGCCCCACCGCCTCCCAGCCGAAGAACAGCTGCAGGAAGTTGTTGCTCATGACCAGCATGAGCATCGAGAAAGTGAACAGCGAGATGTAGGAGAAGAAGCGCTGGTAGCCGGGGTCGTCTTCCATGTAGCCGATGGTGTAGATGTGCACCATCAGCGAAACGAAGGTGACGACGCACATCATCATCGCCGTCAGCCCGTCGACCAGGAAGCCGACCTCCATCACCAGCTTGCCGACCACCATCCACTGGTACAGCGTGCCTTCGAAGCGCGCGCCGCCGGCCACCTGGGCCAGCACCAGCGCCGAGCAGATGAAGGCCGCCAGCACGCCCAGGATGGAAAAGGCGTGCGCACCGCGCCGCCCGACCCAGCGGCCGGCCAGCCCGGCGATCAGGGCACCAGCCAGCGGCGCCAGCGGCACCGTCAGCAACAGGTTGACAGAGAGCGTAGAGGCCATCGCGGAACTCAACCTTTCAGTTCGTCGAGTTCCTCGACGTTGATCGAGGATCGGTTTCGGAACAGCACCACCAGGATCGCCAGCCCGATGGCGGACTCGGCGGCGGCGACGGTCAGGATGAAGAAGACGAACACCTGGCCGGCCATGTCACCCAGGAAGTGCGAGAAGGCGATGAAGTTCAGGTTGACCGCCAGCAGCATCAGCTCGATGGCCATGAGCAGCACGATCAGGTTGCGCCGGTTCAGGAAGATGCCGATCACCGACAGCGCGAACAGGATGCCCCCGAGCGACAGGTAGTGACCGAGCGTCAGCGGACCAAGCGTCATGGCGCCTTGACTCCCGGGGCTGCGGCCGGCGGCACGGGCGGCGAAGGCGGGGCGGGCGGGGCCTCGACCACCGGCTGCATCTTGACCAGGCGCACCCGTTCGGCCGGGTTGGCGCGCACCTGCACCGAGGCGTCGATCGAGCGGCTGTCCTTGCGCTTGCGCAGCGTCAGCGCGATGGCGGCAATGATGGCCACCAGCAGCAGCACGGCCGCCAGCTGCACCGGGTAGAGGTAGCGGGTGTAGATCTCGATGCCCAGCAACTTGCTGTTGCCCAGCCGGACGTCCGCCGGGTCGGGCAGCGGTACGGTGCTGACATTGAAGCCCCGCGTGAGCACCAGCGCCATCTCGAGCGCGATCACCGCGCCCACCAGGCCGGCCAGCGGCAGGTGCTTCCAGAACCCTTCGCGGAAACTGTCGCCGTGGATGTCCAACATCATGACGACGAACAGGAACAGCACCATGACTGCGCCGACATAGACCAGCACCAGCGCGATGGCCAGGAACTCGGCCTGCAGCAGCATCCAGATGCACGCGGCGCTGAAGAAAGCCAGCACCAGGTACAGCGCCGCATGCACCGTGCTGCGCGCGGTGATGACGCGGAAGGCTGCAAACAACAGTATCGCGGCGAAGGTATAGAAGAGACCGGTCGTGGTGTCCATGCTTTTCGTTTATTCGGCGGTCAGAACCCAGCT
>JBBQOR010000133.1:0-6199 GCA_038331055.1 Burkholderiales bacterium | reverse complement strand
GGACGGGCTGGCGGCGGTGCCGGCCATCGGCGACCCGGCCTTCGCCCCGGCGCGCGGTGCGCTGGCCCACTTCAGCGAGGCGCCACTGCCGCTGGCCGGGCCCTATGCGCTGCACCCGCTGCTGCCGCGTCTGGCCACGATGTACTCGCGCGGCGAACTGCTGGTGGTGCACGCCACCGGACTGCCCTACAAGGAGCGCAGCCACTTCGATGCCCAGCAGGTGCTGGAATCCGGCGGCACCCGGCCCTTCGAGCTGGGCAGCGGCTGGCTGGCACGCGCGCTGAGCAGCGCGCCGCGGCGTGCGGTAGCGCTCGACACCGCCGTGCCGCTGCTGCTGCGCGGCGGCCCGGCCGTCGACACCTGGGCACCCTCGCTGCTGGCCGAGCCGGCGCCCGACCTCGTCGCGCGGCTGATGCAGATGTATGCCGGCGATGCGCTGCTCGGCCCGGCGCTGCAGCGCGCCGCGGCCTTGCGCGCCGAAGGCGACATGGCGGCCACCGACCGCTCGACGATGGGTGGCGGCGCCGCCGGGCAGGCGGTGGCGCTGGCGCGCAAGGCCGCCGAGTTCCTGCGCACGCCCGGCGGCCCGCAGGTCGCGGTGCTCGAGCTCGGCGGCTGGGACACCCACGCCAACCAGGCGGCGCCGCAAGGCGCGCTGGCGCGCAACCTGCGCACGCTGGACGCCATGCTGGGGGCGCTGCGCGATGACCTGGGCGCCACCTGGACGCGCACGGTGATCGTCGCCGCCACCGAGTTCGGCCGCGAGGTGGCGGTCAACGGCACCCAGGGCAGCGACCACGGCAGCGGCGGTGCGGCATTCGTGCTCGGCGGCGCGGTGGCCGGCGGCCGCGTCATCGCCGACTGGCCCGGCCTGGCGCCCAAGGACCGCTTCGAAGGCCGCGACCTGCGCATCACCACCGACCTGCGCAGCGTGCTGCGCACGGTGCTGTCCGATCACCTGCAGGTGCCGCGCGCCGCGCTCGACCGCGAGGTGCTGCCCGGCAGCGCCGCGCTGCCGCGGGTGGACATCCTGCGCGGTTGAAGCGCCAGCGCACGCATACCCACGCATCACCTTACCGACACCATGGCCCACCTGCCCTACGCCGACCTGACGCAGCCCGAACTGCAGCCGCTGGTCGGCCGCATCGTCGCCGAGCGCGGCAGCGTGCTGCACCTGTACCAGATGCTGCTGCACAGCCCGCCGCTGGCGGCCGGCTGGCTGGGTTTCTTCACGGCAGTGCGCCAGCAGCTCGAGTTGCCCGGCGCCCTGCGTGAGCTGGTCATCATGCGCGTGGCAGTGCTCAACGGCGCGCCCTACGAGGCCGAGCAGCATGCGCCGATCGCGCTGCGAGAGGGCCTGACGCAGGCGCACCTGGCGGCGCTGAACGACTGGCAGGGCTCGGCTGAGTTCGACGCCACGCAGCGTGCGGCGCTGGCGCTGTGCGACACCATGACGCGCGACGTACAGGTCGGCGAGGCCACGCTGCACGCCGTGCGCGACCTGCTCGGCGAGCGCCAGACGGTGGAGCTTGTGGCCACCATCGCCGGCTACAACCTGGTCTCGCGCTTCCTCGAAGCGCTGCACATCGACGGCGGCGACCAGCGCTGATGCCGCGGCCGGCCGGCCCGGGGCATCAGCCCTTGGGCTGGGCCAAGAGCGCTGTGAGCGCGGCGGCCGTGCGCGATGCGGCGCCCCGGTGCCTGGCAGCAAACTGAAGCGCGCACCGCGCCTGCAGGGCCAGCCTCGCGCGCCCGGGTTCAGCGAGCAGTTGCACGACGCGCGCGACTGCCGCCGCGATGCTGTCAGCGCGCTCGGCCGCACCCGCCTGCAGCGCCCGTTCTGCGGCGTCGGCAAAGTTGAAGGTGTGCGGCCCCATCAACAGCGGGCAGCCGCAGGCGGCGGCCTCGATCAGGTTCTGTCCACCCAGGCGCGCGAAGCTGCCGCCCAGCAGCGCAACCTCGGCCAGCGCGTAGTACAGCGCCATCTCGCCCAGCGAGTCGCCGATCCACACATCGGCCAGCGCCGCCTCGGGCGGCGGCGACTCGGCCCAGGCGCTGCGGCGCTGCACACGAAGACCGCGATCTGCCGCCAGCGTGGCGACGGCGTCGAAGCGCTGCGGGTGGCGCGGCACGATCAGCAGCAGCGGGCGCGGCTGCGCCAGCGTGCACCAGGCTTCCAGCAGCGGCGCTTCTTCGCCCTCGCGCGTGCTGGCCGCCAGCACCAGCGGACGGGCCAGTGCCGCCCGCCATTGCCGGCCGCGCGCCAGCAGCAGCGGGTCGGGCGTCATGTCGTACTTCAGGTTACCCAGCACCTGCACCGTGCGCGCGCCGGCCGCCAGCAGCCGCGCCGCGTCATCGGCGGTCTGCGCGAACACCGCGGCCAGCCGGGCCACGGCCGGATGCATCAGCACCGCCAGCCTGCGGCCCTTGGCCGCGCTGCGTTCGCTGAGCCGGGCGTTGGCCAGCACTACCGGCACGCCCTGACGCTGCGCGGCATGCAGCAGGTTGGGCCAGACCTCGGTTTCCATCAGCACACCCAGCGCCGGCCGCGTGCGCGTGAAGAAGCGGCGCACCGCGCCCGGCGTATCCAGCGGCAACCAGCACTGCGCATCGCCCGGCTGCAGCAGCGCGGCGCCGGCTTCGCGGCCGGTGGCGGTGCCGTGCGTCAGCAGCAGGCGCAGGCCCGGACGCTGGCGGCGCAGTTCAACCAGCAGCGCGGCGGCGGCGCGGGTCTCGCCCAGTGACACGGCATGCAGCCACAGCGCACCGGGGACGAGCGTGGCGCCGACCCCGAGGCGTTCGTTCAAGTGCTCGCGGTAGGCCGGCTCCCGCCTGCCGCGCCACCACAGGCGCGCCAATGCCGCCAGCAGCGCCAGCCGCAGCAGCATCGAGTAGGCGGCCCGCGCCAGGCGCTCGTGCGACACGTGCCACGGTGGCACGGCGGCACGGCCGCTCAATGCGCCGCGGCGCCCACGTGCGCGTCGGGCTTGACGCTGCGCAGCGCGGCCATGAACTGCGTCTGGATGCGCTCGAGCGCCGCCGGCGTATGGCCCTCGAAACGCAGCACCAGCACGGGTGTCGTATTGCTGCCGCGGATCAGGCCGAAGCCATCGGCAAAGTCCACCCGCAGCCCGTCCACCGTGCCGACCTCGCCGCCGGGGAAGGCCAGCCGTCCGTCGGACACGCGCGCCAGCAACTCGGCCACCACCGCGTGGTGCTCGCCCTCGGCGCAGGGCACGTTGAGTTCTGGCGTGTTGAAGCTGGTCGGCAGCGCGTCGAGGAAGGCGCTGGGGTCGGCGTGGCGGCTCAGGATCTCGAGCAGGCGCGCGGCGGTGTAGGTGGCATCGTCGAAGCCGTACCAGCGTTCCTTGAAGAACAGGTGGCCGCTCATCTCGCCGGCAAAGGGCGCACCGGTCTGTTTCAGCTTGGCCTTGATCAGCGAGTGGCCGGTCTTCCACAGCAGCGGCACGCCGCCGGCCTCGCGGATGGCCACCGGCACGCGCTGGCTGCACTTGACGTCGAAGATGATCGTCTGGCCGGGGTTGCGCGCCAGGATGTCGCGCGCGAAAAGCATGATCTGGCGGTCGGGCCAGATGATGTTGCCGCGCCGCGTGACCACGCCCAGGCGGTCGCCGTCGCCGTCGAAGGCGAGACCGATCTCGGCGCCGGTGGCATGCACCACCTTGATCAGGTCGGCCAGGTTTTCGGGCTTGCTGGGGTCAGGGTGGTGATTGGGGAAGTCGCCATCGACCGCGCTGTAGAGGTCGATCACCTCGCAGCCCAACCCCTTCAAGATGCCCGGTGCGCTGGCACCGGGGATGCCGTTGCCGCTGTCCACCACGATCTTCATCGGCCGCACCAGCCGGCAATCACCGACGATGCGCGCGGCGTACTCCGGGCCGATGTCCATGCGCGCGGCGCGTCCGCGGCCTCGCGTGTAGTCCTCGGCCTCGATGCGCTGGCGCAGGCGCTGGATGTCCTCGCCGTATATCGCGCGGCCGGCCAGCACCATCTTGAAGCCGTTGTAGTCCTTCGGGTTGTGGCTGCCGGTCACCTGGATGCCGCTCGCGCAGCCGTGCGCACCGCGCGTGGCCGCCACGTAGTACAGCATCGGCGCCGTGACGACGCCGATGTCGACCACATCGAGCCCGGTCGAGACCAGCCCGCGGATCAGCGCCGCGCTCAGCCCCGGGCCCGAGACACGGCCGTCTCGACCCACCGCCACCGCCTTCTGCCCGGCGGCGCGAGCCTCCGAGCCGAAGGCGCGGCCCAGGTGCTCGGCAAACGTCTCGTCGATGTTGCGGCCGACGACGCCGCGGATGTCGTAGGCCTTGAAGACGGTGGGATCGATGTTCATTCGGGCTGCTCTCCGCAAGCGCCCGATTCTAGGCAGCCGGCCGCTGCCCTCCTCCAACGCTGCGGCGGCCTGAACCACAGGTCCGAAAGCGGCCAGTCGCGGTCCAGGACCGACCTATGATGAGCGCATGGTTCTGGATGCCGACGCCGCCTACAAGGTGCTTGCCGCACGCGATGCGCGCTTTGACGGGCGGCTCTTCGTGGGCGTCACCTCCACCGGCGTCTACTGCCGTCCGGTGTGCCGCGTGCGCACTCCGCGGCGAGAGAACTGCCGCTTCTTCAGCAGCCCGGCGCAGGCCGAGGCGCAGGCCTTCCGGCCCTGCCTGAAATGCCGGCCCGAGATCGCGCCGGGGCTGTCGATGATGGACTCCTCGCATGCGTTGGCCCACACTGCGGCGGGCTGGATCGAACAGGCCGTGCGCGCCGGCGAAGAACGTTCGATCGCCGACATGGCGGCGCGGCTGGGCATCACCGATCGTCACCTGCGGCGCATCTTCCAGGCCGCGCACGGCGTCTCGCCGCACGAGTACCTGAGCACAAAGCGCCTGCTGCTGGCCAAGCAGTTGCTGACCGACACCACCCTGCCGGTGACGCAGGTGGCACTGGCCAGCGGCTTTGCCAGCGTGCGCCGCTTCAACGCCGCCTTCTTGCAGCGCTATCGCCTGCAGCCCGGCCGGCTGCGCCGCGACGGCCGCGGCACCGCGCCCGGCAGCACCGGCGTTGAGCCGCCGCTGCGGCTGGCCTACCGGCCACCCTTTGACGTCCAGGCGATGATCGGCTTCCTTGCGCGCCGGCAGCTGCCGGGTGTGGAGGAGGTGCAGGGCCTGCAGATCCGGCGCACGCTGGCCTGCGAACACCGCGGCGGGTTGCTCCAGGGGTGGCTGGTCGCGCGTTTCGAGCCCGAGCGCCACGAGGTCTGGGTCAATGCTTCGCCGAGCCTGGACCCGGTGCTGGGTGAGCTGTTGCATCGTGTGCGCCACGGATTGGACCTGGACGCCGACCCCACGCACATCGACCCGGTGCTGGCCACGCTGCCGCTGCCTTTTCGGGCCGGCACAAGGTTACCGGGCAGCCTGGACGGTTTCGAGGTCGCAGTGCGCGTGGTGCTGGGTCAGCAGGTCACCGTGAAGGCCGCGCGCACCCTGGCGCATCGGCTGGTGCGGCGCTTTGGCGAACCGCTGCAGACGCCCTTCGCCGGGCTGACCCATCTGTTCCCTTCGGCCGTCACGCTGGCGGCGGCCGACGCGGCCGACATCGGCACGCTGGGCATCGTGCGCCAGCAAGTGCGTGCGCTGCAGGCGCTGGCCGTCGCCGTGGCGGCCGGCGAGATCACGCTGCACCGCGGCGCGCCGGTGGAGGCCACGCTGGCCGCGCTGGTGGCGCTGCCCGGCATCGGCGACTGGACGGCGCAGGTGATCGCGATGCGCGCGCTGGGCTGCGCCGACGCCTGGCCGACGCGCGACATCGGACTCATGAACGCCCTGGGCACGCGCGATGCGCGCTGCATCGACGAACTCGGCCAGGCCTGGCGGCCCTGGCGCGCCTATGCCGTGATGCGGCTGTGGCACCACGTGGAAGACCCGACATGAACACTGTGCTCACCGTGCGGCGCTTCGACGCCCTGGGCCACCTCGACACCCCGCTCGGCCCGTTGCGGCTGGCCGCCAGCGCGCGTGGGTTGGCCGGCGTCTGGTTCGATGGCCAGGCGCACCACCCGGGCCCGCTCGAAACAGCGGCCGCCAAGGCAGCGCAGCGGGACGCCGCCCTGGCGCATATCGCGCAGGCGATGCATGAACTGCGCGCCTACTTCGACGGTGGCGCGGCGATGTTCGAGGTGGCGCTG
>JBBQOR010000132.1:0-6206 GCA_038331055.1 Burkholderiales bacterium | reverse complement strand
TGGGTCGCGCGCCGGTGGCGCGGGTGGCGCGGGCGGTGTTGGCCAAGCGGAATTCGTAAGCGGTCCGCCTCTTGACCGATCAGCGGTTCAACACTTTGGCCACCGGATTCGGGCGCAGCCGGAACGCGTCCGGCAGCCCGGAGCCCAGCAGCGGGCGCAGGTACAGGCGAAAGGCATCGGTGACGTCGGTGCCGCTGTCGCTGATGAAGGCGTCTTCCATGTGCCGCGTCTTGCCGGCCACCGCCGCCAGCGGCAGCAGCTCGTAGTCGACCGAGTAGAAGCCGGTGCGCTTGATGGTCACCGAGCCGTCACGCTCGCCCCACATCGCGAACTGCACCGCCTTCTCGCCGACCTCACGCGCCTCGCGCTGATCGACGTCGCTGACGCAGCCCAGAAAGCTGCGCTGCAGGTAGCCGAAAGTGTCGGCGCGCACACGCTTGATCTTCAGCTTGCTCTTGATCTCTTCCACCAGCAGATCGGCCAGCGCGCCGCTGCCTGAGAGCTGCACATTGCCATGCGCGTCGCGCTCGAGGTCCTTGGCCAACTGCGCGGCGATCGGCGTGCCGCTGCCGTCGTGGATGCCTTCGCTGAGCGCGATCACGCAGCGGCCCAGCCGGTCATGCACCGCCTTCACGTCGGCCAGGAAGCGTTCGATCGAGAAGGCGCGCTCGGGCAGATAGATCAGGTGCGGGCCGTCGTCGGAAAACTTCTTGCCCAGCGCCGACGCGGCCGTCAGGAAGCCCGCATGGCGGCCCATGACCACGCCCAGATAGACGCCGGGCAGAGCGGCGTTGTCGAGGTTGGCACCGGCAAAGGCCAGCGCGACGAAGCGCGCGGCCGACGGGAAGCCCGGCGTGTGGTCGTTGCCGACCAGATCGTTGTCGATGGTCTTCGGGATGTGGATGCTGCGCAGCGGGTAGCCCGCGGCGTGCGCCTGCTCGGCCACGATGCGCACGGTGTCCGACGAGTCGTTGCCGCCGATGTAGAAGAAGTGTTCGATCTCGTGCGCGCGCAGCACCTCGAAGATCTTCTGGCAATAGGCCAGATCGGGCTTGTCGCGCGTGGAGCCCAGCGCCGAGGACGGCGTGCCGGCCACCTGCTCGAGGTTGTGGCTGGTCTCCTGCGTCAGGTCGACGAAGTCCTCGCCGACGATGCCGCGCACGCCGTGCATCGCACCGTAGACCCGGCGCACGGCATGGTGGCGCCGCGCTTCGAGCACCACGCCGACCAGCGACTGGTTGATAACCGCCGTCGGGCCGCCGCCCTGGGCGACGAGGATCTTGCCGGAACGCATGGGGTTTGCTCCTTGTCGAACGCATTGTGCCGCCCTTGAAAGGGTGGGCCGTCGGCCTCAGCTTGTCTGTCACGGGCGTGCTGCAGCGTCGCACCGACCCAGACATCCCCTTGAAAGCCCAGGAGCATCCACCATGTACAGAAGTCTGTTCTCACGCGATCTTTTCGCCGAACTCGCGCGCCTTCAAAGCGAGATGGGCCAGCCCATCGACGACACGCCGGCCATTCGTGGTGTCGGCGGCATGGGCCGCAGCGGCTATCCGGCGCTGAACGTCACCGACACGCCGACCAGCATCGAGATCGTCGCGTTCGCCCCGGGCCTGGACCCGGCAAAGATCGACGTGCAGATCGACCGCGGCGTGCTGACCATCGACGGCGAACGCCAGAACGACCAGCCTGCGCCCAGCGCGAAGACCAGCTGGCATGTGGCTGAACGCTTCCACGGACGTTTCCGTCGCGTGGTCAGCGTGCCGGACGACATCGACCGGCAGGCCGTCACCGCCAGCTACCGCGACGGCTTGCTGCACCTGAGCCTGCCGCGCCGCGAATCGGCGCAGCCGCGCCGCGTCGCCGTTCAGTGAACCCCAACCAGAGACCCGCCATGAATACCATGACCCCTGTCGACAAAGGTGCCACCGCGCCCAACCCCGCCCGCGCCGAGGCCGCGTTGCTGCCGCTGGTGGATGTGATCGAGGACGCTGACGGCATCGTGCTGATCGCCGATCTTCCCGGCGTCACCAAAGAGCAGTTGAGCCTGCGCGTGCTCGACGACCAGTTGCACATCGAAGGCGACCTGGTGCTGCCGCTGCCGGCTGGCGCGCAAGGCTGCCGCAACGAGGTGCGGCGCTCGCACTACCGGCGCGCCTTCACCCTGAGCAAGGAGCTTGACGCCAACCAGGTCAGCGCTGAACTGGCCCACGGCGTGCTTCGCGTGCGCATCCCGAAGGCCGCGCACGCGCAGCCGCGGCGTATCACGGTGCAGCTCAGCTGAGTTCCACTTCAGGGGCGCCGGGTTCTCTTCTATCCTCACGGGCCAGCACCCGGTCCGCGGGTGCGCCCGCGGACCCGCATGAGCCTTATGCCACCCCTGCTCGACCCCGCCGCCGCGCCCGCGCGCAACACGGCGGGGGCGCGGCGCGTCTTCATGCTCGGCGCCACCGGCACCATCGGCCGCGCCACGGTGCAGGCCCTGTTGCGCCGCGGCCACCAGGTGGTCTGCTTCGTGCGCCCACGGGCAGGCGCCGGCGGCAAGCTGACGGCGCAAGACAGCGCGCGGCTGCTGTCCGGGGCCGAGTTGCGCTTCGGTGAGGTGAGCGACCCCGCGTCACTGGCACGCAACGGCTTCAAGGGCGAGCGTTTCGATGTGCTGGTCTCGTGCCTGGCTTCACGCACTGGTGCGCCCAAGGACGCCTGGGCGATCGACCACCAGGCGCATCTGCACGCGCTGCAGGCGGCGCAGCAGGCGGGTATCACGCAGATGGTGCTGCTGTCGGCGATCTGCGTGCAAAGGCCGCTGCTGGCCTTCCAGCACGCCAAGCTGGCGTTCGAGCGCGAGCTGATGGCGTCGGGGCTGATCTGGTCGATCGTGCGGCCGACCGCCTTCTTCAAGTCGCTCTCGGGGCAGGTCGAACGCGTGCGCAAGGGCAAGCCCTTCCTGGTCTTCGGTGACGGCACGCTGACCTCCTGCAAGCCGATCAGCGACGACGACCTGGGCGACTACATCGCCGGCTGCCTGGACGACACCAGCCGCCAACACCGCGTGCTGCCGATCGGCGGCCCCGGCCCGGCCATCACGCCGCGCGAGCAGGGCGAGCATCTGTTCAAGTTGCTCGGGCAGCCGGCCCGCTTCAAGCAGGTGCCTGTCGGGCTGCTGGACGGCATCGTCGGCGTGCTGGGCACGCTGGGCCATGTACTGCCGCCGCTGGCGGCGAAGGCCGAGCTGGCGCGCATCGGGCGCTACTACGCCACCGAGTCGATGCTGGTGCTTGATTGCCACACCGGCCGCTACGACGCCGACGCCACGCCGTCCACCGGCCGCCAGACGCTGTTCGACCACTACGCCGCGCTGCTCAGCGGCCGCGCCACCGCAGAGCGCGGCGACCACGCGGTGTTCTGAGATCTTCTCAGGCCGGCCGCGCCGCCGCGAGTGCTCAGCCTGGGCGCTAGTCCGGCACCAGCCGCATCGAGATCTCGCGCGTGGCAGCGATCAGCACCGGCAGGTGCGCCTTGACCATCTCCTGCACCGTGGACACCTTGTGCATCCAGGTGAGATTGAGCGAGGCAATCACTTCCTCGCTCACCCAGATCGGCACCGCGATCGAATCCCGGTCGTCGTTCGACTCCCGGCGCGCCCTCAGCACGATCGACAAGTGCACGGTCAACGTGCGCAATCAGCTCGAAGCCCAGGGCTACGAGGTCATGGTCTTCCACACCCTGGGCAGCGGCGGCATGGCGGAGGCGGGCGAGCTGCAGGCGCTGGCCAGGCACATGGGTGGCCTGATCACGGATGCCGCCAGGACGCGCGGGCCTGTCTCGTTCTTCGTGCCCACCACCGGCTTCTCACACCACGACAGCCCTGAAGGCCACCTGCACGACGCCATCGTCGAGCAGGTACTGGCCTGTACCCGCGACCGGCACCAGGCCGTGGCCTGATGCAACTCAGGCGACCTCGATCTCCAGCAGCACCGGGCCCTCGGCAGCCAGCGCGTCACGCAGCGCAGCCTCCAGCGCGGCGCCCTCGCTGACGCGGCTGGCGCGCAGGCCGTGGCCGGCGGCCAGCGCGACGAAGTCGAGTTCGGGCAATGCGGTGCCAACCAGATCGGCGCCGGGCTCGAAGCCGAAATGCGGCGCGAAGTGCTGCAGCGCGGCGTAGCGCCGGTTCTTCACGATCAGCACCGTCACCGGCAGCTTCCACTGCGCGGCGTTCCACAGCGCCTGGATCGAATACATCGCCGAGCCGTCGCCGATGAGCGCGATGACGCGCCGCGGGTCGGGCCGCTGGGCCTGCGCCAGCGCCACGCCCATCGCCGCCGCCAGGCCGTGGCCGAGGCCGCCGCTGTCCATCGTCCAGTAGGTGCCGCTCTCGTAGATCGTGAGGTGGCGCTGCATGGCCGTGCGCGCACTGGGCGCCTCTTCGAAGACGATGCTGCCGCGCGGGCGCACCTGCGCCAGCGTCTGCATCAGGAAGGGCACCGGGATGCGCTCGCCCGGCGCGGGCAGCGCCATCACCGGCGCCGGTTCGCGCAGCGCGGGCAACGCGCGCGACGCGGCCTGCGGCGGCAGCGGCCGCGCGAGCAGATCCTGCAGCGCCAGCGACAGGCTGGCGATCACGCTGGTGCCCAGCGGAGCCCACGCCGCCGCGTGCGGGTCGTCGGTGATCTGCACCACCTGCGCGCCCGGCGGTGCATGCGGCCCTTCGCCCTGCACGTGATAGGTGAAGGCGGGCGCGCCCAGCGCCAGGATCAGGTCATGCCCGGCCAGCATCTCGACGATGCGTTCGCGCATCGACGGCAGCCAGCCGGCGAACTGCGGGTGGTCTTCGGGGAAGCCGGCGCGGCCGCTCATCGGCGCGCCCCAGACACGTGCCTTGTGGCGCTCGGCCAGTGTGCGTGCCAGCGCCCAGGCGCCGTCGCGGTCGACTGCGGGACCGATGACGAAGGCCGGCCGCTCGGCCGTGTCGAGCGCCTGCGCTACCTCGTCCAGCGTGGCCGGGTCGGGCCGCAGCGCCTGGCTGACGCGGCGCGGCTGCACGGGCGTGCACAGCCGCGCCCAGTCGTCGGCCGGCACGCTGACCAGCACCGGCCCGCGCGGCGGCGTCATCGCCACGTGGTACGCGCGGGCGATGGCCAGCGGCACGTCTTCGCCACGGGCCGGCTCGACCGCCCACTTCACATACGGCTTGGGCAGCAGCGTGGCCTCGGCGCTGTGCAGGAAGGGGTCGAAAGGCAGGATCGAGCGCGCCTGCTGGCCGGCGGTGATGACCATCGGCGTGCGGTTCTTGAAGGCCGTGAAGATGGCCCCCATCGCATGCCCGACGCCCACCGCCGAGTGCAGGTTGACGAAAGCGGCGTTGCCGCTGGCCTGCGCGTAGCCATCGGCCATGCCGACGACGACGCTCTCCTGCAGGCCCAGCACATAGCGCAGGTCGGCAGGCCAGCCGAGGAAGAAGCCCAGCTCGGTCGAGCCCGGGTTGCCGAACACCGTCGTCATCCCGTGGGCGCGCATCAGCGCCCAGGTGGCTTCGCGGACAGTGGTCGTCGCGGCGGTGTCAGCCACCGTCAGCCCCAGACCTCGTGCGCCACTTCGACGACCAGTTGCAGCTTGCGCCGCTGGTCATCGACGGCGAGGTTGTTGCCGTGCACGGTGCTGGAGAAGCCGCACTGCGGGCTCAGCGCCAGTTGTTCGAGCGGCGCGTACTGCGCGGCGTCGGCGATGCGGCGCTTGATCGAATCCTTGGTCTCGAGCTGGCCGAACTTGGTGGTCACCAGACCCAGTACCACGATGCGCCCGGGCTTCAGGTAACGCAGGGGGCGGAAATCGCCCGAGCGGTCGTCGTCGTACTCCATGAAGATGGCGTCGAGGTTCATCTCGGAGAGCAGCGCCTCGGCCACCGGCTCGTAGTGGCCGGCCGCCGCGTGAGTGCTCTTGAAGTTGCCGCGGCAAAGGTGCATGGCCAGCGTCATGCCGGCGGGCTTCTTGGCCACCACCTTGTTGACGAAGCCCGCGTAGCGGTGCGGCAACTCGTCCGGGTCGTCGCCGCGCTGGCGCGCCGCCTCGCGCATCTTCTCGTCGCACAGGTAGGCCATGTTGGTGTCGTCCATCTGCACGTAGCGGCAGCCGGCCTCGAACAGGCTGTGCAGCTCGTCCGCGTAAGCCTGGGCGACATCGTCGTAGAAGGCCGGCTCGAGCTCAGG
>JBBQOR010000131.1:0-6219 GCA_038331055.1 Burkholderiales bacterium | reverse complement strand
CGACGACCGCAGCAAGCTCAAGACGCTGGATCGCGACCTCAACAGCGTGGTGTTCGGCCAAGAGCCGGCCATCGAAGCGCTGGCAGCCGCCATCAAGATGGCACGGTCGGGCCTGGGTCGGCCGGACAAGCCGATTGGCAGCTTTTTGTTCAGCGGCCCGACCGGCGTCGGCAAGACCGAGGTGGCCAAGCAGTTGGCGTACGTCCTGGGGATCGAGCTCATCCGCTTCGACATGTCGGAGTACATGGAGCGTCATGCGGTCAGTCGGCTGATCGGCGCGCCGCCGGGCTATGTCGGTTTCGACCAGGGCGGACTGCTGACCGAGGCCGTGACCAAGAAGCCGCACTCGGTGCTGCTGATGGACGAGATCGAGAAGGCGCATCCCGACGTCTTCAACGTGCTGCTGCAGGTGATGGACCACGGCACGCTGACCGACAACAACGGGCGCAAGGCCGACTTCCGCAACGTCATCATCATCATGACGACCAACGCCGGCGCCGAGACGATGAACAGGGCGACCATCGGCTTCACCACCCGGCGCGAGCAGGGCGATGAGATGGCCGACATCAAGCGGCTGTTCACGCCCGAGTTCCGCAACCGGCTGGATGCCACGGTCAGCTTCCGCGCGCTGAACGAGGAGATCATCCTGCGCGTGGTCGACAAGTTCCTGCTGCAGCTCGAAGGCCAGTTGGCCGAGAAGAAGGTCGAGGTCACTTTCACCGACGAACTGCGCAAGCATCTGGGCAAGAAGGGCTTCGACCCGCTGATGGGCGCGCGGCCGATGCAGCGCCTGATTCAGGACACGATCCGCCGAGCGCTGGCCGACGAACTGCTGTTCGGTCGCTTGGTCGATGGCGGCCGCCTGACGGTGCATGTGGACGATGCCGGCGAGGTGCAACTCGACATCCAGCCGGCGCGCAAGAGCGACAAGCCGAGTCCGGAGAAGGCCGCTGTATAGGGCGGTCTAGGTCAGTTCTTCGGCAGGGTCCTGCCGGTAGAAGCGAACGAACACCCCGTACATCACGGGGTGTTCTTCTTTCATGGCCTGCGGGCTGACGAAGAAGGCTTCACTGGCCACCGCGAAGAATTCCTCCGGTGCCTGCGCGCCGTAAGGGTCGAGCGTGGTCGTCTGCCCGGCATCGACGCGGGCGACGAAGGTCCGGTACTCGCCCTCGATCACTTCGCGCCACAACGCCTGCGGCAGATCGGGCGGCAGCAGCGGCGCGCCCTGGCCCGCGCCGTCTTCCATGTCCAGCACATGCGCGAACTCGTGGATGACCACGTTGTAGCCGGCTTGCGCCAAGTGGCCGGCAGCGCGCACGTCGCGCCACGACAGCATCACCGGGCCGCGTTGCATCGCTTCCCCGGCCAGCACCTCGTCGTACTCGTGCACCACGCCGTCGTCGTCGGTGTGGTGGCGACGGGCGACCACCGCGTCAGGGTGCACGACGATGCCAACGAAGCCGTCGTAGCGCTGCAGGCCCAGGTGCAGCACGGGCAGGCAGGCCTGCGCGGCGATGGCCACCACCACGTCGTTGCCCAGGCGCAGGCCACCGGCGGCGCTGAACTCCTTGCGGTCCAGGAACAGGCTGGTCATGCGGCGCAGCGCGGCCATGTCTCGCGGGTCGCGCCGGCGCAGGAACGGGTAACGCACCAGCGTGCGCTTCCACAGGTCATCGGGAATCGCCCGGCGCTTCAGCGCACGGCCTTCACGCCAGGCTGTGAAGGCGCTCAGCGCTCGGCGCAACACCAGGTTCAGCCGCTGCGCTCCGTGGGTGCCACGCGGGCCAGCCCGTCGCGCGTCAAGCGCAGTACTTCCGCGCGTGGCGCAGCGCCGTCCAGATCCCAGTCGGTCAGGACATGGCGCTTGAAACCGGGAGCCAGCGTGGAACTGCCCGGCCGGTGTGTATGCCCGTGCACCATCTCGGCCACGCCGGCGGCATGCATCCACGACACCGCCGCGGCCGCATCGACATCAGCCCACAGTTCCATCGCGTGCCCGGCGGCGCGCCGGCGCAGGTCGCTCTGGCGGCGCATCGACGCCGCCTGGCGCCGACGCTCAACCAGTGGCAGCGCGAGAAAGTCTGACTGCCAGCGGGCGCTGCGCAACAGGGTGCGCAGTTGCTGGTACTCGGTGTCGGCCAGACACAGTGCGTCGCCGTGGGTCAGCAGCAGCGAGCGGTCCCAGGCGGTCAGGCGCGTCGGATCGGGCAGGGGCAGCAGACCGCAGGCCTCGCGCATCTCGGCGCCGAGCAGGAAGTCGCGGTTGCCGGCCATGAAGGCCAGGCTGCGCCGGGTCGAGGCCTCGGCGATCACGTCCACGCAGCGGCGCTCGAAGGCCGCGTCTCGCGCGTCGTCGCCGACCCACACCTCGAACAGGTCGCCCAGCAAGAAGACGGCATCGGCCGGCGTATGCAGAAGGTGCGCCGCCCAGGCGTCAAACGTGCGTGGCAGCGACGCGTCGAGGTGCAGATCCGAGATGAAGTCGACCGCCCGCCAGTCATCCGGCGCGACGAACTCGTAAAACGCCGGCAGCGTCAGCCGGGCAGGCCCGGGGCCGGCCACGCTGTTCAGCCGACTTCGGTGGCGCTGATGATCACCACGTCTTCCAGCGGCACATCATCGTGAAAGCCCTTGCGGCCGGTCCGCATGCGCTCGATGGCGTCGACCACGTCGGTGCCGTCCACCACGCGGCCGAACACCGCATAGCCCCAGCCCTGGGCGTCCTTCGCGCGGTGATTCAGGAAGTCGTTGTCCGCGGCGTTGATGAAGAACTGAGCCGTGGCCGAATGCGGGTCTGAGGTGCGCGCCATGGCCAGCGTGTAGTGCGCGTTGACCAGGCCGTTGGCGGCCTCGTTGGCGATCGGCGCCGACGTGGGCTTTTGCTTCATGCCCGGCTGAAAGCCGCCGCCCTGGACCATGAAGCCCTTGATGACGCGGTGGAACACCGTGCCGTCGTAGTGGCCGCGCCTGACGTGGTCCAGGAAGTTGGCGGCGCTCAACGGCGCGCGCTCGTCATCGAGTTCGACGCGGATCGTGCCCGCGCTGGTCTGCAGTTGAATCTGGGTGCCCATGCTCATTTCTCCTCGGTAGCCTTGCGGATGACGATCGCGGTGTGCGGAACGTTCTGCTGCGGGCCCTGGTTGCCGGTGGGCACGGACTTGATCTTGTCGACCACGTCCATGCCCGCGATGACACGGCCGAACACCGCATACCCATGGCCGTCGCGCGCGTTGGCGGCGTCCAGGAAGGCGTTGTCGGCCACGTTGATGAAGAACTGCGCGGTGGCTGAGTCGGGCACCGTCGTGCGCGCCATCGCCACCGTGCCTCGGGTGTTGTTCAGCCCGCTGCGCGCCTCCAGCGAAATCGGCGGGCGCGTGGGCTTCTCGCGCATCTCGGCACTCATGCCACCACCCTGGATCATGAAACCGTCGATGACGCGGTGGAACACGGTGCCGTTGTAGTGGCCGTCGCGCACGTAACGCAGGAAGTTCTCCACCGTCTTGGGCGCCTTCTCGCGCTCGAGCTCGATCACGATCGCGCCCTCGCTGGTGTCTAGCCGCACCTTCTGTGCCCACGCGCTGGCGCACAGACTCATCGCCAGTGCACCTGCCACGCTCCAGGCCCTTACATGACCAACGCTCACGCCACTCTCCCACGGCGATGCCCGCCGGTATACTGAAATTCGATTCTATCGACGCTCCGCTGTCGCTTCGTTGACACCCCGCTGACGGCCCTTCGCGGCATCCGGCGCCCTGCACTCCGCACCCTGATGGCCCTTCAAGTCCACAACACCCTGTCGCGCCGGCTCGAGCCCTTCGTGCCGCTCGAACCCGGCCGTGTGCGCATGTACGTCTGCGGCATCACGGTCTACGACCTGTGCCACATCGGGCATGCGCGGATGATGACCGCCTTCGACGTGGTCTACCGTTGGCTGCGCGCCAGTGGCTACGACGTCAACTACGTGCGCAACATCACCGACATCGACGACAAGATCATCCGCCGCGCACTCGAGCGCGGGCTGACGATCCGCGCGCTCACTGACCAGATGATCGCCGCGATGCACCGCGACCTGGCGGCGCTCGGGCTGCTTGCGCCCAGTGCCGAACCCCGCGCCACCGATTTCGTCCCGCAGATGGTCAGCTTGATCAGCCGCCTGCAAGAGCGCGGCCTGGCTTACGCCACCAGTCAGGGCGACATGAACTTCGCGGTGCGCCGATTCGAAGGCTACGGCAAGCTCTCGGGCAAGTCGCTCGACGAGTTGCGCTCCGGCGAGCGCGTGGCCATCGATGGCGGCAAGGACGACCCGCTGGACTTCGTGCTGTGGAAGGCCGCCAAGCCCGAAGAGCCCGAAGACGCCCAGTGGCCCTCGCCGTTCGGCCCCGGCCGACCGGGCTGGCACATCGAGTGCTCGGCCATGAGTTGCGCGCTGCTCGGCGAGCCTTTCGACATCCACGGTGGTGGCCTGGACCTGACCTTCCCGCACCACGAGAACGAGATCGCGCAGAGCGAAGGAGCGAGCGGCGGACCCTTCGCCAAGGTCTGGCTGCACAACGGCTTTCTCAACGTCGACGGCGAGAAGATGTCGAAGTCGCTCGGCAACAGCTTCACCATCGCCGACATGCTGCAGCGCTTCGACGGCGAGTCACTGCGCCTGTTCATGCTGCGCACGCAGTACCGCAGCCCGTTCAATTTCAGCGACACGGTGCTCGAGGAGACACGCAGCGCGCTGCGCCGCCTGTACACCGCCCTCGACACCACGCCGCCCGACGACAGCGCGCTCGATTGGCAACACCCGGCGGCGGCGGCCTTTCGTTCGGCGATGGATGATGACTTCAACACGCCGGGCGCACTGGCGGCGATGTTCGACCTGGCCGCCGGGATCAATCGCACGCGCTCGGCCGCGGACGCGGCGCAGTTGCGCCACCTAGGCGGCGTGCTCGGCCTGTTGCAGCAGCGCCCGCGCGACTGGCTGCAAGCCGGCTCGACGCTGGACGAGGCGGCCATCGAGGCGGCCATCGGCGCGCGCGTGCAGGCCAAGGCGGCGCGCGATTTCGCGGCCGCTGACCGCATCCGCGCCGAACTGGCGGCGCAGGGTGTGCAGTTGCACGACAGCCCGCAGGGCACCACCTGGACCATGGCCGCGCGCGGCTGAGCGATGGCTGCATCAGGCCAAGCGGCCGCCGAGGCGGTGACGCCGTCCTACTGGGACGACGCCTGCAAGCATCTCGCGCGGCGCGACCGTGTGATGAAGAAGCTGATCCCGTGCTTTGGCGAAGGCCGGCTGCAAAGCCGCGGTGACGCCTTCACCACGCTGGCACGATCGATCGTCGGCCAGCAGATCTCGGTCAAGGCCGCTCAATCGGTCTGGGATCGTTTCGCCGTTGCAGCCGGCGGGGCGTCAACGAAGCTGGCCCCAGCTGCGGTGCAGGCGGTCCCTGTGCCCGCCTTGCGCGCTGCAGGCCTGAGCGCGCGCAAGGCCGAGTACCTGCTCGATCTGGCCGGTCACTTTGGTAGCGGCGCGGTGCGCCCGGGGCAGTGGAGCGCGATGGACGACGAGGCCATCATCGAGCAGCTGGTGGCGATCCGCGGGATCGGCCGCTGGACAGCCGAGATGTTCCTCATCTTTCATCTGATGCGGCCCGACGTGCTGCCGCTGGACGACCTCGGGCTGATCAAGGGCATCAGCGCCAACTACTTCAGCGGCGAGGCCGTGTCGCGGGCCGAGGCGCGCGAGGTGGGCGAGGCCTGGGCACCGTACCGCTCTGTGGCCACTTGGTATATTTGGCGCAGCCTGGACCCGTTGCCGGTGGAGTACTGAGCGCAGGCAAATGAGTACAGGTCGATGAGCACAGGCAGATGAGCACAGGCAATTGAGCACCCTCGAATGAGCAAGCGCCACTTCCTCGAATTCGAACAGCCGATCTCCGAGCTGGAAGGCAAGATCGAGGAGTTGCGCTACGTGCAGAACGAGAGCGCGGTCGACATCTCGGAAGAGATCGACCGCCTCAGCCGCAAGAGCCAACAGCTCACCAAGGACATCTACGCCCAGCTCAACCCGTGGCAGGTGACGCAGATTGCCCGCCATCCGCAGCGGCCTTACACGCTGGACTATGTGGCCGAGGTCTTCACCGACTTCCACGAGATGCACGGCGACCGTCACTACGGCGACGACCTGGCGATCGTCGGCGGCCTGGCCCGGCTCAACGGCCTGCCCTG
>JBBQOR010000130.1:0-6244 GCA_038331055.1 Burkholderiales bacterium | reverse complement strand
GTGCAGCGGCACGGCGTCGCGCACCGCCTGCAGCGACCAGGCACTGCCGCCCAGCGCAGCGGAGAAGGCCATCGGAATGCCGAAGCTGAAGGCCACGCCCAGCACGGCCTGCGGCATCGAGATCACGCGCTTGGCATAGGGGTACAGCAGCGTGATGGCCAGCGCCGCGAAGGACAGCAGGATCGTCGGCGGGTTGGTCGTCAGCACCAGCATGAAGGCGGCCAGCGCCAAGGCCGCGCCCAGCAGCAGCGCCTCGCGCGGCGACACCGCACCACGCGTCACCGGGCGCTGCGCGGTGCGCTTGACGTAGCGGTCGAACTCACGATCCGCCACATCGTTGATGCAGCAGCCGGCCGAGCGCATCAGCACCGTGCCCATCACGAACACCGCCAGCAGATGCCAGCCGGGGAAGCCGTCGGCGGCGATCCACAGCGCGGCGAGCGTGGGCCACAACAGTAGCAGCCAGCCGGCCGGGCGGTTCCAGCGGATCAGGTCGAGCCACAGCGCCAGGCGCGAAGGCTCGGCAGTGACGACCGTCATGGTTTGGCGAAGCAATGCATGCCGATGATGCTAGCGAACGGCGGGAGGTGTCAGGTCCGGGGCGATGGCGCCGCCAGCATGCCGAAGGCCTGCCGCCAGTGCGCCAGCCCCACGCCCTGCACACGCTGGTTGCCGGGCACGGCGCTGACCCGCTGTGGATCGCCTGCGCTGTCAGCCCGCCAGTTGCTTCTGGAACACCAGCCCCGCGTGCTCACGCAGCGCGTGGAACCTGATCTTCGGCCAGTTCTCCAGCATCGCGCGCAGCTCACCCGCGTACTCCAGCAACACGCAGGGCGCGTTTACCGCATCGAGTGCCACGCGGTGGGCGTTGCCGTCGATGAAGCGCTTGAGCTCGCGCTCGTCGGCGGTGCTGCCCTCGCCGGTCTCGGCCGTCACCCAGCGCGCCACGTTGTAGCGCGCGGGCTGAACGCGCGCCTTCACGCCGTACTCGTGTTCCAGGCGGTGCGCCACCACCTCGAACTGCAGCTGCCCCACCGCGCCCAGCAGCAGTACGCTGCCCGCCACCGGGCGAAAGACCTGGATCGCGCCTTCCTCGCCCAGCTGCGTCAGGCCGGCGCGCAGCTGCTTGGTGCGCAGCGGGTCGGCCACCTCGACGCTGCGGAACATCTCCGGCGCGAAGAAGGGCAGCCCGGTGAACTGCAGGCTCTCGCCTTCGGTCAGCGTGTCGCCCAGCTGCAGCACGCCGTGGTTGGGGATGCCGATGATGTCGCCGGCGAATGCCTCGTCGAGCAGTTCGCGGCGCTGGCTGAGGAAGCTGACCACTGTGTTCGGTCGCATCTCCTTGGCAGAGCGCGCCACCTTCAGCCGCATGCCGCGCGTGAAGTGGCCGCTGGCCACGCGCACGAAGGCGATGCGGTCGCGGTGGGCCGGGTCCATGTTCGCCTGGATCTTGAAGACCACGCCGCTGAACTTCTCCTCGGACGGCTTGACCTCGCGCTGGATCGCGTGGCGCACACCGGGGGGCGGGGCCAGGTCGACCAGCGCGTCCAGCACCTCGCGCACGCCGAAGTTGTTCACCGCCGAGCCGAAGAACATCGGCGTCTGGCGGCCGGCCAGGAACTCGGCTTCGTTGAACTCGGGCGCCGCGCCCTGCACCAGTTCGATCTCGCCCGCCGCCTGCTCGTAGGCGGCGCCGAAGCGCGCGGCCAGGTGCGGGTTGTCCAGGCCCTCGACGATCTCGTCCTGGCCGCCGACGCGATCTTCGCCGGCGCGGAACACGCGCATCTGCTGGCGCCGCAGGTCCATCACGCCACCGAAGAACTTGCCCATGCCCACCGGCCAGGTAAAGGGCACCACGGCCATGCCGAGTTCACGCTCGATCTCGTCGAACAGGTCCAGCGGGGCCTTCACCTCGCGGTCCATCTTGTTGACAAAGGTCAGGATCGGCGTGTTGCGCGCGCGGCAGACCTGCAGCAGCCGCCGCGTCTGCGGCTCCACGCCGTTGGCGGCGTCGATCACCATCAGCGCGGCATCGACGGCGGTCAGCACGCGGTAGGTGTCCTCGCTGAAGTCCTGGTGGCCGGGCGTGTCGAGCAGGTTGACCACGCAGCCGCGGTACTCCATCTGCATCACGCTGCTGGCCACGGAGATGCCGCGCTGCTTCTCGATGTCCATCCAGTCGCTGGTGGCGTGGCGGCTGGCCTTGCGCGCCTTCACGCTACCGGCGATCTGGATCGCGCCGCTGAACAGCAGCAGCTTCTCCGTCAGCGTGGTCTTGCCGGCGTCGGGGTGGCTGATGATGGCGAAGGTGCGGCGGCGCTGCACCTCGCTGGCCAGGCGGTCGGCAAGGGTGACGGTGGACATGGGCGGGCCGGAGTTAACCGGCGATTATCCCGCCGTCGGCGGCCGATACCAAGGCGCCCGCGCTGCCTTCGGCCCGGCGGACCACGCTGGTGCGCAGCCTGTTGCCGGGCCGCCCCTGCGTCTCGCTCGAATCGCCCGGGTCGCCCGGGTCGCCCGGGTCGCGTGAGTTTGCGCGCCAGCGGCCGGCTGAGTTCCTGCAGCAGTACCCCGAAGGCGCCGTCATCGACGAAGCCCGGCACGCGCCCGAGTTGTTCTCCGAGGGGCCTGGCGGCCGCCTTACGGCGGCGACACGCGCTTGACGGGCGAAGGTGTGGGCGTGATGCCCTGGCATGGGTTGTGACGACAGGCGCATTCGGGCTCTCTGGCGTCCAGGGTGCATGACTGGAGTCTCCGGGGGGCTCCACCGTTGAACCCGGGGAGCACCGCGCATTCTGGTCGGGCAGCAAGCGCCGGGCATTGCGGGAATGCGCGCAGAGAGTTTCAGTCCACCCAGGCGACGCGCGACGATTTGAGTCGGCGCTGAAACGCCGCGCGCGGCGAGAGCGCGTGGCGCGGCTTCGGCCTCGAACTTATCTGACCGGCGCCATCGACAGCGCCGTAGCGCCCGGCGAAAAGCGGTAGATGGTCTCGTTGAGGTGGCGCGCCACTTCGGTGATGTCGTCGTCGCCCCAGTCCAGGCCGGCGTTGCCTTGCCAACGCTGCACCTGGCGGCGCAGGCTGGGCCAGTCGGTGGCCACCCGCTTCTCACGCCAGTGCATCTGCGTGGTGTGGCAGGCGATGCAGTGGGTGTCGTAGAGCAGCGCGCCGCGGCTGGCCGATGGCGGCGTGGTCTGGGCCAGCGCGGGGGTGGCTGCGATCAGGCCAACGGCAGCCCAGAGCGGGAACGTGCTGTGCATGGTGGGTGCTCCTTGCCGACGCGCGGCGTTAAGGCAACGGACGGCCCGGGCCCCGGGTGCCTTCGGCGCGAGATGTTCCAGCCGTAGCGCACCACGACCGCCGCCCCGACCGCCCGACGGTGGCCCTGGCGGCGGGAAGCTGCCGGCATGTGACCGCACGGCGACCTCGGCCCGGACATCCAGGACCTTGCCATGTTGACACCTTTGTCGATGCGGCGGGCTGGGCGCGCCCGCGGGTCAGGGCGCATCGCAGCTGATTCTCACGAGCGCTCTGTGCGCACGCCTTGCCCTGGATCAATTCCGCGCGAGACGGTGTGAAGGTCTCGGCTCCGGGCAGACCTCGGGCATATGGGCCCCGAAACAGTACCCGGTGTCGAGCAACAGGGCCTCGTGCTCGAGCTCCCCGGCCGCCATGGATGCCGATAGCGCACTGCGTTGCGTGGACTTGCCGCTAGCGCACTGCGTCAAGCGTGCCCGCGGCCTCTGGCGCAGCGCCCAGGGCGTCGGCCAGCATGTCGAACACCAGCCGGATACGCCTTGCGGTGCGCAGCTCGCGATGCGTCACGAGCCAGATCGGAAAGAGCACCGGCGCCACGTCATCGAGCACGCGAACCACGTCAGGCATGTCGCGCGCGATGTCGTCCATCATTGCGCCGATGCCCAGGCCCTGGCGCACCAGCGACCAGTTCGACGAGGTGTTCTCGGCGTAGCAGACGAAGTTGGCGGTGTCGAGCGGCAGTCCGTGCTGTCGCAGGTACTCCAGGTAGCGGCCCGATCGATCCATGCCGACGAAGCCGTGTCGCGCGGCCTCCTTGGCCGTACACGGATGACCGTGCCGGGCCACCCAGGCCTTCGACGCATAGAAGCTGGCCCTGGCCTCGCGAATCCAGCGCCCGATGAGATCCGGCTGGTCGGGCCTCACGTGGCGGATGGCGATATCGGCCTCACGCCGCCGCAGATCGCTCAGCGCGTCCGATGCGACGACGTCGATGACGATGCCCGGCGCCTGCTGGCGAGGGCGTAGCAGAACACCCGGCAGCAGGTAGGCTGCCACGGCTTCGCTGGCCGAGATGCAGACCACGCCATCGACGGCCTGCGACTGCCCGGTGGCGGCCATCTGCAGGTCCTCGGCAGCCGCACCCATGACGCGCGCATGTTCCAGCAAGGCCAGCCCGGTGCCTGTCAGGACCATGGTCTTGCCGACCCGCTCAAAGAGGGTTACCGCAAGCTGACTTTCGATGGCCGCCACCTGCCGGCTCAGCGTGGGCTGCGTCAAGCCGAGCTTTCGAGCAGCCGCAGACAAGGAGCCGGTCTCGGCCGTCTCAAGAAAGGCCTTCAGCTGGTTCCAGTCGAGATGATCCATACGCCAATGCATGAGTGGTCTGCAATTCTCGGCGATGTCAGGCGCGTAACGCATGGATAGCATGGCGCATCCCGACTTGGCGCGCAGCTTCGCTTCGCCGCACTACCGATGAATCCACTTCCCATCCCACGCACTGCGTCGACCCCCGCCGACACCCCGTCGGCAGCCGCCAAGGCCCGCTTCTGGAATCGGATAGCGCGCAAGTACGCTGCCGATCCGATCGCCGATGTCGCGGGATACGAGGCCACCTTAGGGCGTGTGCGGGCCCTGCTGTCGCCCGAACACTCGGTGCTCGAGATCGGCTGCGGCACGGGCACCACAGCGCTGAGGCTGGCGGCATCCACAAGGCGTATGTTGGCCACCGACGTGTCGGCCGAGATGATCGCCATTGCCCGCGAGAAGCTGGCGTCGCGACCGCAATCTCAACCGCTTCAGCAGTTGCGCTTCGGGGTGGCCGAGGCCGAGACCAGCGCGTCCTATGGCGCCTGCCACGACGCCGTGCTCGCATTCAATGTGTTGCACCTCGTCTCGGATCTGGACCTCACGCTGCAGGCGATCCTGTCCACGCTGAAGCCAGGGGGGCTCTTCATCTCGAAGACGCCCTGCCTAGGCGAGATGAATCCGATCATTCCGCGCCTGGTCGTGCCGCTGATGCGCGCCCTGGGCAAGGCGCCCGACGTGCTGGTCTTCGATGCGGCGCGGCTGCGTTCAGCGTTCGAACGCCATGGTTTCGAGATCGAGGCTGTCGAGCGGCACGGGTCGAAGCGCAAGGACATCCGCGTGTTCATCGTCGCCCGGCGGCCTCGATGAGTCGGGCCTTCGCTGCCCTGGCACGGCCCTGGGGGGTGCGGATGCTCCATGTGGCAGTCGCCGTTGTTTCATGGCGCATGCGGCCGCCAGCGTGGTGGAGCATCCCGGCGCTCGTTCACACCCTTTGAAAGTGACACCTTGAATCTCCACCCATTCCACCTTCGCGCGCCACAAGCTTCTTCCGAGCGTCGACGTCTGCTCCTGGCCGGCGCCGCCACGCTTGCCGGTTGTGGTGGCGGCACCGATGCTCCGCCGAGCCCCGAGCCTGCTTTGCAGGTGAGCTTCGAGGGTCCGCAGGGCCTGAACGTCGTACGCTTGCGCGACAGCGTAGCGGGGACGATGGCCGTGACTGACGACGGCTTGTTCCTGCGCACCACGCGGGGCTGGCAATCGCTGGGCCTGGCCGGGCGCGACCTGGTGGATGCCGCCAGCATGAGAGGCGGGCGGATCGTGGCCAGCAGCCGATTCGATGGCCTGTTCGAGTCGAGCGATGCAGGCCGAAGCTGGCGTCCGTTGATCAGCAGCTTCGGTGGTAGCTCGGGGCCGGAGACGGCTTGGGCGCTCTTGCCGGACGGAGGGCGCTTGATCGCCACCCACGGCCACGGCTTCGCCGAGTCCCATGACGGTGGCAGCTCCTGGGCATTGCGCGTCGGCTCATGGGGGCAGGCCGGCACCGGCACTGCGGCGCTCACACTGGGCTCAGGTGGCGACGTCTGGTTTGGCGGGCAGAACGCGCTGCAGCAACTGGTGCTGGGGCGCTGGCGCAGCACGAGCCTGGCTGAGTGGGATCGGCTGATGCCCAGTCCGAGTG
>JBBQOR010000129.1:0-6246 GCA_038331055.1 Burkholderiales bacterium | reverse complement strand
GGGTAGTAGGCGTACTCCTCGACATGCTTCGCGCGCTCGGCCGGGTCGTCGTAGGCGGCGCGGATCTTCTCGCTCAGTGAATGCTTCGCCGCGCCGGTCAGCACCACCACCTGCCAGGGCTGGGTGTTGGTGCCTGAAGGCGCACGCGCCGCCACCTCGAGGATGCGTTCGAGCATCTCGCGCGGCACCGGCGTGGGCAGGAATGCGCGCAGCGAGCGGCGCGAGGTGATCGCCTCGTCGACCGCAACGACGCGGGCATCGGACAAGTCTGGATTCATGCGGGCAGGCTCAACGTGGAAAGGGCTTCGCGCCACGACGCCGGCAGCGCTTGCGGGCGGCGACCGGTGCGGTCGACACAGACATGGATGAAGTGGCCGCTGGCGGCCGACAGCGGCGCGCCGATGCCGAACACGCCGAGCTCCCAGCGCACGCTGGAGGTGCCCAGGTACGCCACGCGCATGCCCAGCTCGACGTCCTGCGGATAGGCCAGCGGCGCGAAGTAGCTGCAGCGGGTCTCGACCACCAGGCCGACGGTGGCGCCGTGCTGCAGGTCCAGCAGGCCGGCGTCGATCATCCAGCGGTTGACCACGCTGTCGAACCAAGTGGTGTAGACGGCGTTGTTGACGTGGCCGTAGAGGTCGTTGTCGCCCCAACGCGTGGTGATCTTCTGGAAGTGGCGGAAGGCGGCCCGGGGCTCGGGCGCGGGGCGCGTGGTCATCGCGCCGATTCTTCCATTGCCTGCGCCACCGCTGCCGTGGCCCGCCAGGCCGACGCGCTGTGCGCGGCCAGCTGCAGCGTGCGCAACTGCAGTGCCACGGTGGTGTGGATGTCACGGCCGTATCCGCCGGCCATCGACACCGCCACCGGGATGCAGCGCGCACGCAGCGCCTCGAAGACGCGTTGGTCGCGCTCGGCCAGACCCTGCGCGCTGAGCTTCAGGCGGCCCAGCCGATCGTCCTCGTGCGGGTCGGCGCCGGCCACGTAGAAGGCCAGCCCCGGCGGCTGATGCACATGCCGACGCCAGGTCTCGGCCAGCGCCGCATCCAGCGCCTGCAGATACGGCTCGTCGGTGCAGCCGTCGGGCAGCTCGACATCCAGATCGCTGGCCTCTTTGCGGGCCGGGAAGTTGCGCGCCCCGTGCATCGACAGCGTGAACACGCTCGGGTCGTCGGCGAAGATTGCCGCCGTGCCGTTGCCCTGGTGCACGTCCAGATCGACCACCAGCACACGCAGCATGCCGCCCGGGTGGGCGCGGCCGCTTCGGCTGCGGTGCCACTCGGCCTGCATCAGCCGCGCCGCCACCGCCACGTCGTTGAAGACGCAATATCCGCTGCATCGGTCGGCATGGGCATGATGGGTGCCACCCGCCAGATTGGCCGCCACGCCCTCGCCTTGCATCAGGGCGGCGCGCGCCGCGGCGATGGTGGCGCCCACCGAACGCCGCGCGCGCTCGGCCATGCGCGGTGACCAGGGAAAACCGATCTCGCGCTGCTGCGCGGCGCTGAGCAGACCCTCGGCGACTGCCGCCACGTAGGCGGGCGTGTGCGCCAGTGCCAGTTCGCCTTCGCTTGCCGGTGGGGCTTCGAACACCTGGGCGGCAGGCAGATCGCGATCGACCGCTTCGCGCAGCAGCCGGTACTTCGGCATCGGAAAGCTGTGCCCCGCAGGCAACGGCAGGACGAAGGTGTCGGAGTGGAAACAGAGCATGGCGCCGGGCGGATTGTGGTGTGCCCGCCGCGGCTGGAGAGGCCCCTCTAGAATGCTGCGGCGCAGCAAAAACCCCTTGCGGGAAAACCCGGACGGCCTATACTTCAGCCCATGTTGCAGTGCAGCAAAAGCAGCGACAGAGCCCCAACCCACACTGACCGGAGATTGACCATGAACTTCACCGTCGAGCAAATGATGGCCGCCCAGAAAGCCAGCGTCGAAACCCTGTTCGGCCTGACCAGCAAGGCCTTCGAAGGCGTCGAGAAGCTGATCGAGCTGAACATGCAGGTCGCCAAGACTGCAATGGCCGAAAGCGCCGAGCAGACCCAGGCCATGCTGTCGATCAAGGACGCACAGGAACTGCTGGCGCTGCAGGCCGCGATGATGCAGCCAGCCGCCGAGAAGGCCGCCGCTTACAGCCGCCACCTGTACGACATCGTCGCCAGCACCGGCGCCGAGCTGACCAAGGCCACCGAGGCCACGATGGCCGACTCGCAGAAGAAGATGCTCACGGTGGTCGACACCGCGATGAAGAACGCCCCGGCCGGTACCGAGAACGCGGTGGCGCTGGTGAAGTCGGCAATGGCTGCGGCCAACAACGCCTACGACAGCCTGCACAAGGCCACCAGGCAGGCCACCGAAGTGGCTGAAGCCAACTTCCAGGCGATGACCAGCACGGCCGTCAAGGCCACGCAGGCGGCCACCAAGCCCAAGCGCGCCGCCTGATCTCAAGCCGCTTGAAGTGACTCGGCCCGGTCGAGAGACCGGGCCGTTTTTCATTGGCACCGCGGAACGCCGCGCGTCAATGCTGCTCGCGTGCGTGGTTGATCGTGTACTTCGGGATCTCGATCGTCACGTCCTGGTTCGACAGGATCGCCTGGCAGCTCAGGCGCGAGGTCGGCGTCAGGCCCCAGGCGCGGTCGAGCAGGTCTTCCTCTGACTCGTCCATCTCGCCCAGCGACGCGAGGCCTTGCTTGACCACCACGTGGCAGGTGGTGCAGGCGCAGCTCATCTCGCAGGCATGCTCGATAGGTATGCCGTTCTCGAGCAGCGCTTCGCACAGCGAGGTACCGGCAGCGGCCTCGATGCTGTCGCCCTGCGGGCAGTACTCGGGGTGCGGCAGGATGCGGATGATCGGCATGGTGAGGGTCTCAGACCTCGTCCAGACGACGGCCGGCAAGCGCCCGGCGAATGCCCTGGTTCATACGCGCCGCGGCGAAGGCCTCGGTGCCGTCGGCCAGCGCCTTGGTGGCCGCTTCGATACGGTCAGCGTCGCCTTCGGGGGCTGCCGCGGACTGTTCGGCCGACAACACCAGGGCCTCGAGCGCCTGCTGCTCATCGGCCGCGAGAAGCGCGCCATCGGCGGCCAGCGCTGAGCGTGTAGCCAGCACCATGCGCTGGGCATCGACCCGCGCTTCGCTCAGCGCACGGGCGGCCATGTCACCCTCGGCGTGGGTGAAGCCGTCGCGCAGCATCTGCGCGATCTGCTCGTCGCCCAGACCGTAGCTGGGCTTGACCACCACCGAAGCCTCGACGCCAGAGCCGAGCTCCTGCGCCGACACGCTGAGCAGCCCATCGGCATCGACCTGGAAGCTGACGCGGATGCGCGCCGCGCCGGCCACCATAGGCGGGATGCCGCGAAGCTCGAAGCGCGCCAGTGAGCGGCACTCCGAGACGAGGTCGCGCTCGCCTTGCACCACGTGGATGGCCATCGCGGTCTGGCCGTCGCGGTAGGTGGTGAAGTCCTGCGCCTTGGCCACCGGGATGGTGCTGTTGCGCTCGACGATGCGCTCGACCAGCCCGCCCATGGTCTCCAGGCCGAGTGAAAGCGCGATCACATCGAGCAGCAGCAGTTCGCCGCCAGCGCCGTGGCCGGCCAGCGCATTCGCCTGGCGCGCCGCGCCCAGCGCGACCACCTCGTCGGGGTTGACATCGGCCAGCGGCGCGCGGCCGAAGAGTTCACCCACCGCCATACGCACCAGTGGCATACGGGTGGCGCCGCCCACCAGCACCACACCCTGTACCTCGTCGCGCGCCACGCGGGCGTCGCGCAGCACCTTGCGCACGGCGGCCAGCGTGCGCTCGACCAGCGGCCGCGCCAAGGCGTCGAGTTGCGCGCGCGTCACCGGCAAAGTGCGTGCGTCGCCGTCGATGAATGCCTCGAAAGAGGCGGCGACAGCATCACTCAGCGCCTCCTTCAGCGCCCGTGCGGCCACCAGCGCCGCGCGCTTGTCCCGCGCCGATTGCGCCTGCAGGACCAGCTGCGCCAGCGCCCAGTCCGCCAGCGCGTGGTCGATGTCGTCGCCGCCCAGGGCCGCATCGCCGCCCGTGGCCACCACCTCGAACACGCCGCGGGTCAGCCGCAGCAACGAAATGTCGAAAGTGCCGCCGCCGAGGTCGTAGATCGCATACAGCCCTTCGCTGCCATGGTCCAGCCCGTAGGCCACCGCGGCGGCGGTGGGCTCGCTGATCAGGCGCAGCACGTTCAGACCGGCCAGCTGCGCGGCGTCTTTCGTCGCCTGGCGCTGCGCATCGTCGAAGTAGGCCGGCACGGTGATGACGGCGCCGAACAACTCGGCGTCGAAGCTGTCTTCGGCGCGCTGGCGCAGCGTGGCCAGAATCTCGGCGGCCACCTCGACCGGGCTCTTGTCGCCGTCGCGCGTGGCCAGCGCCAGCATGCCGGGTTGGTCGACGAAGCGGTAGGGCAGCCGGCCGTGGCCGCTGACGTCGGCCAGTTGCCGGCCCATGAAGCGCTTCGTCGACGCCAGCGTGTTCTCGGGGTCGAGCGCCTGTGCGTCGCGGGCCTCGAAGCCGATCTGCCGCTGCCCACCTTCAAGGTAGCGCACCACCGAGGGCAGCAGCGCGCGCCCCTGCTCGTCGGGCAGGCACTCGGCCACGCCATTGCGCATCGCGGCCACCAGCGAATGCGTGGTGCCCAGGTCGATGCCGACTGCTATGCGCCGCTGGTGCGGGTCGGGCGACTGACCGGGTTCGGAGATTTGCAGCAGGGCCATCGCGAGTTCGGATTCTGGTTCGGGGTTCTCAGGCGGCCAGCGCATCGAGGCGGCGGCCGATCTGCTGGCGCAGCCGGGCGAGGAACATCAGCGCGCGCACGTGCTGCGCCGCGGCCGCGGGGGCGTCACGTTCGTCGAGCTCGACCTGCACGCACGTCAGCAGCGCGTGTTCTTGCGCGGCGATCTCGGCGTCGAGCTGCTGCAGCGCGTCGCTACCTTCAGCGTCGTCGAGCGCTTCACGCCAGGCCATTTGCTGCTGCAAAAAGTCGGGCGGCATTGCCGTATTGCGCTCGGCGTCGATCGGGGCGCCACGCAGGCCGCACAGGTACGCCGCGCGCGCCAGCGGGTCCTTCAGGCGCTGGTAGGCCTCATTGATGCGCACCGCCCACTGCATCGCCAGACGCTGCGCCTGCGCGCCCTCGGCGGCGAAGCGGTCGGGGTGCGCTGCGCCTTGCAACTGGCGCCAGCGCGCATCCAGCTCGGCGCGGTCCTGGGCTTGCCGCGGCAGCAGCTCGAACAGCCTGAAGTCGTCGTCGTCCAGCCGCATGCTCAGGCCGACCGCTGCTTGTGCATGAACGTCGACAGCCCGTTGTCGGGGAAACCGCCGAAGGGGGCGTGTTCGAGCCAGCCGGCAGCGCGGTACAGACGCAGCGCCTCGGTCTGGTCGCGGCCGGTTTCCAGCAAGGACAGCGGCACGCTGCGGTCGCGCAGATCGGCGTCGATCGCCGCCAGCAGCCGCGCGCCGATGCGCTGACCGCGCAGCGCCGGATCGGACATCATGCGTTTAACTTCACGTCGGGACCGCCCACGCGCGCGACGAAGAAGGCCACCTCCGGCGGTCAGACGCGGAAAGACTCTCCACAACCGCAGCGGTCTTTCTCGCGCGGGTTGTGGAACTTGAAGCCCTCGTTGAGTCCTTCGCGCACGAAGTCCAGTTCGGTGCCTTCGAGGTACGGCAGGCTCTTCGGGTCGACCAGCACCTTGACGCCATGGCCTTCGAAGATCACGTCCTCGGGCGCCACGTCGTCGGCGTACTCGAGCTTGTAGGCCAGGCCCGAGCAGCCGGTGGTCTTCACGCCCAGGCGCACACCCACGCCGCGTCCGCGGCGGGCGATGTAGCGCGAAACATGCCGCGCAGCGGCTTCGGTCAGGGTGATCGGCATCGTCGACTGAAGCGTCAGTGCGTCGTGGCCGGCTCCGACGCGGCCTGCCCGTGACGCGCCTTGTAGTCCTGCACCGCCGCCTTGATCGCGTCCTCGGCCAGGATCGAGCAGTGGATCTTCACCGGCGGCAGAGCTAGCTCCTCGGCGATCTGCGTATTGCGGATCGTCATCGCCTCGTCCAGCGAGCGGCCCTTGACCCACTCGGTGACCAGCGAACTCGAGGCGATGGCCCACCCGCACCCCTCGGTCACGAAGCGCGCCTCCTCGCTCAGCCCCCACCCGGCGTCGCCCCGCACCCGCCCCTTCAGCCCATCACCGCCCGCCGGCGCCCCCCCCCTCCCGGGGCCGACGCTGTCGACACC
>JBBQOR010000128.1:0-6257 GCA_038331055.1 Burkholderiales bacterium | reverse complement strand
GGCCGCGTCGTGGCTGATGATCGAACTCACCGGTTTGTTGTTCCTCGCGGCGCTGGTGCAGACCGCGGTGTTCTTGCCGATGTTCATGCTCTCGCTGCCGGCCGGCGTGCTGGCCGACCTCACCGACCGCCGGCGGCTGATCATCGTTTCTCTGGCAGTGCAGACCGTCATCGTCGCGCTGCTGGCCGCGTTGCTGCTGGTCGGCTGGGCCGGGCCGGCGACGCTGCTGGCGCTGACCTTCCTGGCCGGCTGCTGCACCGCGCTGCTGTCGCCGGCCTGGAACTCGACGGTTATCGACGCCGTGCCGCGCGAAGACCTGCCGCAGGCCATTACCGCGATGGGCATGTCCTACAACGCCGCACGGGCGCTCGGGCCGGCGCTGGCCGGCGTCGTCTTCGCGCTGGTCGGGGCCGGCTGGAACTTTGCCCTGGCCGCCGCCGGCACGCTGGTGTTGCTGCAGACCGTGCGCCGCTGGCCGCCCAGGCCGCATCCGATCTCGCGCCTGCCGGCCGAGCGGATGTGGGGCGGCATGGTCAGCGGGCTGCGCTTTGCCTGGCACAGCGAACTGATCCTGGCGCAACTGGTGCGCACGGTGGCCTACAGCGGCGCTGGCTCGGCGCTATGGGCGCTGCTGCCGGTGATCGCCCAGCGCCAACTGGGGCTGGGGGCCGCCGGCTTCGGTCTGCTCATGGCCTGCCTGGGCGGCGGCGCGGTGGCCGCCGGGCTGGTCATCGGCCGCCTGCGTGTGCGCTTCGGGCTCGAACTGCTGGTGGCGGTGGCCTGCGCCGTCTATGCGCTGGTGATGCTGGCGGCGGCGCTGGTGCGCTGGCCACCGGTGGTATATGCAGCGCTGGTGCTCGGCGGCGCAAGCTGGATGACCGTGATGTCGACCTACAACACCGCCACCCAGACCAGCGCGCCGCCCTGGGTGCGCTCGCGCGCGGTATCGATGCACATGGTGGCCGCGCTCGGCTCCTTCGCGCTCGGCTCGGCGGTCTGGGGCGCGCTGTCCGATCTGCTCGGCCTGACGCCGGCGCTGTGCCTGGCGGCCGCGGCAATGGCCGCCGGCCTGCTGCTGGCGCGGCGCTTTCCGCTGCGCATGGGCGAGAAGCAGGAAGTCACGCCGGCCAGCGTCTTCGAGGACCTGCAGGACCTGCAACTGGCCTGGCAACCGGGCCACGAAGACGGACCGGTGGCGGTGGAGTTCGGCTACCGCATCCGCACCGAGGACACCGAGGCCTTCCTCGACGCGCTGACCCAGTTGCGCGGCCCGCGCAAGCGCGACGGGGCCACCTTCTGGCGCATCTACCGGGACCTGTCGGACCCGACGCGCTACGTCGAGCGCTTCATCGTCGAGTCCTGGGCCGGCTACCTGCACCAGCGCGCCCGCGCCACCCAAGCCGACCAGACGCTGGAGGCGCAGGTGCGCAGTTTCCTGCTGCCCGACGAAGCGGTCACGACGGCGCACTTCATCGCCGAGCGCTGACACGCTGACAGGCTTGCGCTTTGGCGGCCCGCCGGTCGCCGGGGCGACAGCCCGCGGGCACGCAGCACCAGACAATCGCCGCCATGGGCACCCTCACACTCGTCCGCCATGGCCAGGCCAGCTTCGGCAGCGAAGACTACGACCGGCTGAGCGAACTCGGCCAGCGCCAGTGCCGCCGCCTGGGCGAGCATCTGTGCAAGCGCGGGCTGCGCTTCGAGGCCGTGCTGACCGGGCGTCTGAAGCGCCACGCGCAGTCCTACGACGCACTGGCCGAGGGCCTGCAGCAGCGGACCGTGCCTCTGGTCTGGCCCGGCCTGGACGAATACGACAGCGAGGCGCTGGTGCGCGCCATCCACCCCGAACCGCTGCAGCGCGCCAGCACGCCCGATCAGGTGCGCGAGCACTTCCGCCTGCTGCGCCGCGCACTGGCGGCGTGGATGGCCGGGCAGACGCAGCCGGCGGGCATGCCCACGTGGCCGCAGTTCCAGGCCGGCGTGGTCGGCGCGCTCGACCATGTGCGCCAGCAGCATCAGGGCGAGGTGCTCATCGTCTCTAGCGGCGGCCCGATCGCCACCGCGGTCGGCCATGTGCTCGGGCTGGCGCCGGAGAGGGTGATCGAGCTCAACCTGCGCATCCGCAACAGCGCGCTGACCGAGTTCAGCTTCTCGTCGTCGCGCCACCTGCTGGTCAGCTTCAACGGCATCCCGCACCTCGAGACACCCGAGCACACCGGCTGGGTGACGCATGCCTGAACCGATGGCGACACTGCAGATCGAGCCGCTGACGCCGCCCCTGAACCCCAGCACCACGAGCTCGCATGCGACAACTCGACACCGACTACCTCGTCATCGGCGCCGGCGCCACCGGCCTGGCCTTCGCCGACACCCTGATCGACCATAGCGACGCGCACATCACGCTGGTCGACCGCCGCGGCAAGCCCGGCGGCCACTGGACCGACGCCTACGGTTTCGTCACGCTGCACCAGCCCTCGGCCTTCTACGGCGTCAATTCGACCGAACTGAGCGGCGGGCGCAAGGACGTGGTCGGCCTCAACGCCGGGCTCGGCGAACTGGCCTCGGGCGCCGAGGTGGCCGGCTACTTCGACCGCGTGATGAACCAGCGCCTGCTGCCCAGCGGCCGCGTGCGCTGGCTGCCGATGAGCGAGCACCTCGGCGACGGCCGCGTGCAGAACCTGCTCTCGGGCGAAGCAATGCAGATCGTCGTGCGGCGCAAGACCGTCGACGCCCGCTATCTGTGCCCGGCGATCCCGGCCACGCAAGCCCCGCGCTTCGAGGTGGACGCCGGCGTGCGCCTGCTGCCGCCCGGTGCCCTGCCGGGGCTGTGGCAGACGGCGGCGCAGGGGCGATGGCCCGAGCGCTTCGTCGTGCTCGGCGCCGGCAAGACGGCGATGGACACCTGCATCTGGCTGCTGCAGTCGGGCGCCGCGCCCGAGTCGATCCGCTGGGTGATGCCGCGCGACTCCTGGCTGGTCAACCGCATCACCACGCAGAACACGCCGGAGTTCTTCGAGGCGGCCATCGGCGGCCAGGCCGACCTGCTGCAGGCGCTGGCCGAAGCGCAGTCGGTCGAAGACCTGTTCCTGCGCCTGGAGGCCTGCGGCCAATTGCTGCGCATCGACCGCGAGCGCTGGCCGACGATGTTCCACCTGGCCACCGTCTCACCCGCCGAGGTGGCGTTGCTGCGCCAGGTGCGCGATGTGCTGCGCCTGGGCCGCGTGCGCTCGATCAGCGCGGGCGAGATGGTGCTCGAGCAGGGCCGGGTGGCGGTCGAGCCGGGCACGCTGTTCATCGACTGCACCGCGTCGGCGGTGTGGCCGCGGCCGCTGCGGCCCACCTTCGAGGGCCGGCACATCGTGCTCAACATGCTGCGCCTGCCGCAGCCGACCTTCAGCGCGGCGCTGATCGCCTGGGTCGAGGCGAACATCGACGACGAGCGCCAGAAGAGCCGCCTGTGCAGCGCCGCGCCCTTCCCGCACACGCTGGCCGACTATCCGCGCGCGATGATGGCCAGCCTGTGGAACCAGGCCCAGTGGGGCCAGCACCCTGCCCTGCGTCAATGGATGCGCGAGAGCCGGCTCGACGGCTTCGGCAAGCTGGTCGCCGAAGCCGACCGCAACGATGCCGGCAAGATGGCGATCCTGGCGCGATTGAAGGTGCAGGCCATGGCGGCGATGGGCAATCTGCAGAAGCTCAGCGCTGCCGCACCCACTGCGCCCGCCGCGCGCTGACTCAGCCGCCCACGCCCGCAGAGATTCGGCGCGCCAGCGCCACCAGCGAACGATCGCTGCCCGCCGGACCGAGCAGCGAGAAGCCGAGCGGCGCGCCCAGCCGCGTCGCGCCCGGGATCGAGATCTGGGGCAGCCCGGACAGCCCGGCGATGCACAGCAGCCGGATGGCGCGGTTGCGGTAGTCGTCGAGCGTGGACTCGGCCGCGCTGCACAGCGGGGCGATGTCGGGCATGGTGGGCAGCAGCAGCACGCCGTCGGCGCCCAGCAGCGCCTTGATGTGTCGACGGAAGGCGGTGCGGAAGTCGTTCGCCGCCGCCAACTGCGCATCAGTGACCTGCGCCGACCAGGCGAAGCGGTCACCGACGCCCGGGCCCATCGGCGGCGCGTAGCGCGTGATCAGCGGGCCGTTGGTCATCCAGGCCTCGCGGCCCTGCAGATGGCGGAAGTGCCAGTACATGGCGTCGAAGCTGTCGAGGGCGACGACCGCCGACTGTGCCGCGCCGCAGGCCGCCTCGGCCGCCTGCACCATCGGCGCCAGCGCGGCGTGCACTTCGCCGTCGACCAGCGCCCAGGCGTCGGCGGGGCGCAGCAGCCGCACCGACGCGGGCTCCGGCAGCGGCGCCGGATCGGCACCCAGCAGTACCTCGGCCACGCGCTCGAAGCTGGCGATGTCGCGCGTGAACCAGCCGCAGGTGTCGAAACTCGGCCCCAGGTCGAGCACGCCGGCCAGCGAGACCCGGCCATGCGTGGGCCGCAGCCCGACCAGCCCGCAGTGGCTGGCCGGCGCGCGCACCGAGCCGCCGGTGTCGCTGCCCAGCGCCAGATCGCATAGCCGGTTCGACACGGCCGATGCCGAACCCGAGGACGATCCGCCCGCGATGCGATCGGGCGCTGCGCCGTTGATCGGCGAGCCGAAGTGCGCGTTCTGGCCGTTCATCGAGAACGCGAATTCGTCGGTGACGGTCTTGCCGACGAAACGCGCGCCGGCGTCCAGCAGCGCCTGCACGGCCCAGGCATGGCGCGTCTTGATGCCCGACATCGCCAGCAGGAAGGGGCTGCCGCCGCCAGTGGGATAACCGGCCACGTCGTACAGATCCTTGACGCCGAAGTCCAGCCCGCACAAGGGGCCGCTGGCGGCGCGCGCGACCGGCACGTCGGGGTACGGGACGAAAGCGTGGGCGGGGTCGTGCAGGGGCATGGTGGGCTCGATGGGGTCAGGCGGCGGCCTCGACCGTCGCATCGGTGCGCAGGCAGCGCACGCGGTGCCCGGCGGACAGCTCCAGCGGCGGCGGCTGCTGGGTGCGGCAGGCGTCCTGCGCCAGCGCGCAGCGTTCGGCGAAAGCGCAGCCCGGCGGCAGCTGCGACAGATCGGGCGGCGAGCCGCCGATCGTCAGCAGCCGCTGCCCGGGCTTGGGCGCACCATGCGCGCGGCCCAGCAGCAGCGCGCGGGTGTAAGGGTGGCGCGGGTTGCGGATCAGCGTGCGGGCGCTGCCCTCTTCGACGATGCGCCCGGCATACATCACCGCGATGCGGTCGGCCACCTCGACCGCGGCGCCGATGTCGTGCGTCACGAAGATCACGCCCAGGCCGAGTTCTCGCTGCAGATCACGCAGCAACAGCAGGATCTGGATCTGCACCGTGGCATCGAGCGCGGTGGTCGGCTCGTCGGCCAGCAGCAGCTGCGGCTTGCAGGCCAGGGCCAGCGCGATCATGGCGCGCTGGCGCATGCCGCCGCTCATCTCGTGCGGGTAGGCGCCCAGCCGCCGCTCGGGGCTGGGGATGCGCACACGCTCGAACAGCTCCAGCGCACGCTGGCGGGCGGCGGCGGCACCGATCGGCTCGTGGCGGCGGATCGATTCGATGATCTGCGCGCCCAGCGTGTACACCGGGTCCAGCGCCAGCAAGGGCTCCTGGAAGATCATCGACGCGACCTTGCCGCAGAAGTCGGCCAGCGCACGTTCGCTCAGCGCCAGCACATCGTGGCCGGCCACCTGCACGCGCCCGCCCATCGCGGTGCGGCGCATCGGGTGCAGCCGCAGCAAGGTGCGCAGCGTGACGCTCTTGCCCGATCCCGACTCTCCGATCAGCGCCACCACCTCGCCGCGCTGCACCTGCAGGCTCACGCCGTTGACGGCCTTCACCGGCGCGCGGCCGCCGGTGAAGGTGACCGTCAGGTCTTCGATCCGGACCAGCGGCTCTTCCATCGTCAGGCCAATGCAGCAGAAACGGTCGCCGCGCTGTGCCCGCTGCCCGGCTCGTGCACCAGGCAGGCGACCCCGGCGCCGCCGGCGAAGCCGCTGCGCGCGGGCGCACGCTGGCCGCACACCGGCTCGGCGATCGGGCAGCGCGGGTGGAAGCGGCAGCCGCTGGGCGGGTTGATGGGGTTCGGCGGGTCGCCGGCCAGGGGTGCGCGCTCGGTGCGCCTGTCCGGGTCGAGCGTCGGCATCGACGACAGCAGCGCGCGTGTGTAGGGGTGGCGGGCGGCGCCGAACAACTCGGCCGAGGGCCCCAGCTCGGCCACCT
>JBBQOR010000127.1:0-6258 GCA_038331055.1 Burkholderiales bacterium | reverse complement strand
GCCGGCTTTGGTCGGCGCGCTGACCAGGTCGGCATGGGCCATGCCGCTGCCGCCCAGCATCAGCGCGAGGGCCAGGCGGGGCAGAAGAATCGGTGGGCGGCGGATCATTGGAAGTCCTGTTGTGTGAGGAAGGCGCAGCCGCGAAAGGCCGCCACGCCGGCGCCCACGATGGGCGGGCCGAGCACCCTGCCGACTATCGGCAGCCGGCATGACCAGTCCATGTCGCGGGTGCTGATCCATTCGGGTGTCGACGCTCAATCCGATTGCAGGATGCCCAGGCTGATCGCCCGTGCGATGGCGTGGGTGCGCGAGTTCGAGTCGAGGTTGCGAAGGATCGCCTGGATGTGGTTCTTGATCGTCCACGGGCTGCACGCCAGCACCGCGGCGATCTCCGAATTGGTCTTGCCGGTCTTGATCAGGTTGAGGATCTCTTCCTGCCGCTGGGTGAGCAGCCGCCCCGAGCGACGGCTGTCGCTGGCGGCCGCCTGCCGTTCGTTGACCAGCACACGCAGGAAGGCGCTGTGGATGTGCGGCACCAGCATCTCCATCAGATAGGCCGCGTGCTCGTCGAGCGGAATGTCGGTGCGCGACAGCGCGTAGAAGGCCTCGACCTTGCCGCGGGTGCCGTGCACCAGATGCGCCAGCAGGTTCTTCAGTTCGTTGTTGGCGACCAGCGCCTGCAGCGCGGTCTCGGCCGTCGTGGGCTCGCCCACCGGGCTCATCACCACCGCGCGGCGCGTGCCTTCGGCGGCGGCCAGCAGCCTGGGCAGCAGACCGGTGGCCGGATGGCAGACGATGTCGAACTGCTCCTGGCGGAAGTAGCGGCTGGCGCTGAAGCGGTGCATCACCATGCCCTCGCGCGACCCGTCGACGATGCCGCAGATGAGGATCTCGTGCGGCAGCAGCGACTGCAGCGCGCCTTGCGTCCAGGTGAAGAACTGCGGGCGGATCGAGACTGCCATCGAGGCCTCGACCGCTTCGGAGAAGCGCTCACGGTCGACTGTGTCGAGACGTGGGCCGCCGATCATCGCCAAGCCCCCTGGCCCGCTGTCGCGGCGGGCGGCAGTGCCCGGGTGCGGGCTGCGCTCGTCGGGAGGCCCGGGCACGATCTTCGCGCGCGGTCGCCGCGGGTTTCACCAGTTCTCATAGGGTTCTCCATCGATGCTCTGTCCGTTCGCCCCGCTGCGCACGTCGTAGACCCCGCTGCCGGCACCGGGGGGCGGCGCCAGCACGACCCAGGTGGTGGCGCTGTCGGTCAGCGGATCGGGGGGCACTGCGCGCAGGTAACGACGCTCCGCCAGTTCCTGCAGGCTGGAAGGCCAGCGGCCCCGGTCGGCGTGGAACTGGTCGATCGCCTCGCGCATCGCGCGAAGGTCGTGACGCAGCACCGCCTCACGGCCACGCTCGATGCTGTTCAGATACTTGGGCATGGCCAGCGCCAGCAGCATGGCGATGATGGCCATCACCACGATCAGCTCGATGAGGGTGAAGCCTCGGCGGGCGGCGCGGTTCAGCATCGGCTCACCACTGGCTGTACGGGCGGCCGTCGAGGCCGCTGCCGGTGGACTGCGAATACACGTCGAACACGTCGCGCCCTGCGCGTGGGATCGATGGCGGGCTCTCATAGCTGCGCAGGCCCCAGCTCAGCTCGGCCGGCAGGGCCGGGTCGGCCGTCGGATCACGCGGCAGACGGCGCAGGAAGTAGATGCGCGCGCCGCGGGCATCGCCGACATCGACGACACCGTCGACCAGATCGTTCAGGCTGCGCGGGTAGCCCGACTCGTCGGCGGCCTTGCGCACGCGCCCGGCGTCGGCGGCACGTTTGTGGCTGTCGATGGCCTCGCGAATCTGCCGCAACGCGCTGCGCAGTTCCTGCTCCTGCGTGCGCCTGACGGCGACCTCGGCCAGTTGCAGGGCGCCGCTGGCCAGCACACCCAGGATGGCCAGCGTGACCAGCAGTTCGATCAGCGTGAAGCCGCTGCGCTGCTTCATGGCGTGGCTCCGCCTGGCCTGGCGGCCGGTGCACCCTGGACGGTGGGCAGCGGCAAGGCCACCCGCGCGCCGCCGCGCAGTTGCAGCGGTGCAGCGCCCACCGCTGATTCGGTGCCCGCCGGCCAAGGGGGCAGCGGCGCAGCGGCCTGGCCCAGGTTGCGCACCACGCGCGGGGTGATCAGCAGCACGATCTCGGTCTTGTTGCGGTCGCTGCGCTGGCTGCTGAAGAGCCGGCCGAGCAGCGGCAGCTGGGTGGTGCCGGGCAAGCCGACGGTGTTGCTGCGGTCCTCGTCGCTGATCAGTCCGGCCAGCGCCTGCGTCTCGCCGTCGCGCAGCCGCAGCTGGGTGCTGGCCAGCCGCGAGCCGATCTGGTAGGTGAGGCCGCCGCTGCGGCTCTTCACCTCGCGCACCACGTTGCTGACTTCGAGGTTGACCTTCACACCGACCTCGTTGTCCAGGTACACCGTGGGCTCGACCTCCAGCTTGAGACCGACTTCGAGATAGCTCACCGACTCGGACACGCCGACGTTGGGCGTGGCAATGGTGGTGATGACGGGGACACGATCACCGATCACCACACGCGCCTTCTCGCGGTTCTTCACCCGGATGCGCGGGTTGGCCAGGATGTTGGTGTCGCCGGTCTCGGCGCGCAGGTTTAGCGCCGGGTTGTCGATGCCCACCGAGGCCGAGCTGAGCCCGCGCAGCCGGTCCAGCGTCAGCTGCGTGGTGGTCAGGGTGTTGTCGACCACCGTGGTGGCGCCGGTCGCTGTGGACACCACGGTGCTCGGGTTGCGCACGATGTTCAGCACCGCCAGGCGGCCCGGGGGCTCGACGCCGATCTCGGTCAGGCGCGAGCGCTTGACCTCGAGCACCTCGACTTCGAGCATCACCTCGGGCTCGGCCAGATCCTGCGCGGCAATCAGGCGCTCGGCCGCGGCGATGGCGCCGGGCGTGTCGCGCATGGTCAGGCTGTTCAGACGTTCGTCGGCGTGCAGATCGCGCGTGCGCAGCACCGTCTTGAGCATCGCGAAGACCGACTTGACGTCGGCGTTGGCGAGATAGAACGTGCGCACGCTGAGCTCCTGGTAGTCCTTCTGCTTGGCCGCCGTGTTGGGGTACAGCAGCACGGTGTTGTCGCCCAGTACCTTGTGCTCGAGTTGCTGCGTGGTGGCGATGAGGGCGATCAGCTCTTCGACGCTGGTGTCGCTGACGGCCAGCGTCAGCCTCTGGTCGCCGCGCACATCGCGATCGAAGACGAAGTTCAGTCCGGTCGACTGCGCCAGTGCGTCGAACACGGCCTTCAGGGTGGCATCGCGGAACTGCAGGGTGACCGGCTTGCGCAGGGCCGCACGCAGGCGCGTCACCGGCACGGCGGCCTCGGATGGCGGCGCTGCGGCGGATGTAGCAGAGGTTGCAAGGGCGGTCGCGGCAGCGCGTGCGGCGGCCGTTGCCGCGGCGCTGGCGGCCGCGCTGGCCGCGTTCTGCTCGGCCTGCTGGGTCGCGCGCAGCAGCTCCTGCCGGCGCAACAGCTGGATGCGCAGCTCGCGGTTCTGCGGCTCCAGCGCGGCGGCCTGCTGCAGCGCCGCGATGCCGTCTTCGGTGCGGCCCTGGGCGAAGTGCGCTTCGCTTTGCCGCACCAGCTCGCGGCTGGGTGCGCAGGCGGCCAGCAGGGCGGCCAGCAGCATCAGCAGGCCAGTGCGCCAGTAACGATGCAGGCTCATGGCGCGCTTCCCAGGCTGACCACCAGACGCTCGCCACTGGCCAGATGGGTCAAGGCCAGTTGCGCTTCGTCCAGCGTATCGACACGGAACTGGCCATCGACGGTGTCGCCAGCGCGCACGCGCAGCACCCGTTCGTTGCGCGTGAAGAAGGCCGTTCGCACGCCGTCGTCGAGCAGGCTGCCGAAGTATCGGTAGCTGAAAGGCGGCAGCGGCGGCTTCGCCTCGACCACCGGCACCGGGGTCGGCGCCGCCACGGGCGCGCGCGCCGGTGGCGCTGCGGCGAACGGGTCGGAAAGAGTTGCGTTCTGCGTGGCGCGTTCGCGCTCGGCCAGCCGCTGCCAGCGCAAGCCGCCGGCCACGTCGCTGCCTTCTGCCGCGGCTGACGCAGCGGGTGCGACGGCGGCGTCAGCCGCGGGCCTCGGCGCGCGCACCGGGGCACCCCCCTCGGAGGCGAAAGACACCATTCGCTCGGCCGCCAGCAGCAGGCCAAAGGCCAGCATCAGCCAGATGAGCCGCTGCCGCGGCTTGCTCTTGGAAATGGTCAGGGCCGTGCTCGTCATGGCGTCTTGTGGATGAACAGCACCAGCCGCACACGGGCCTCGAGGGCCGCCGACGGCGGCTCGCCCTGGGCCAGCGTCAGGCTTTCGAGTGCCAGGTTGGGTTGGTCGCGCAGCAGGGCGTCGAGAAAGCGGCGCAGGGTCCGGTAGTCGGCTTTCAGCGGCAGGTCCATCGTGTATCGCGCCAGCGGCTGGTCGGCACTGGACTGCAGCTCGAAACTGCCCTGGTCGACCTGCACGCCAAGACGCCGCGCGAGCCCGAGCACCTGGGCCGCCGCGGCCGGCAGCACGCGGGCATCGTCGAAACGGCGTTCGAAGTCGGCCAGCTGCTCCTGCGGCCCCGCTGGCGGTGCTGGCGCCGGTGCGGCCAGCCGCTGTCGCAGCACTTCTTGCCGAGCCTGCATCTGCGCGATGCGATCGGCCGCCGGCTGCACGTGCAGCAGCCAGCCTGCCGCCGCGGCCGCCAGCAGCAGCAGGGCCAGCTGCGCCGGCAGGCCGCCGGCGCGCAGGCCTTGCGTGGCCGGCCAGCGCCAGCGCGCAAGCCAGCCGGCGGGCGCCGGTGGGCGCACGGCGGGGCTCAACGCGGCTGCCATGTGGCCTGCACCATGAAGACGAGCGGCGCCCGGTCGGTCGACACCGCGGCCGCCTCGGTACGCGCATACGAGACCAGATGCACCTGACCCAGCGCGGGCTGGCGCGACAACCGGGCGGTGTAGGCGAGAGCCGAGTCGAGTTCGGGCGCCGTCGCACGCAGACGCAGGCTGCCGGCGCGCGCATCGGGCAGCAGTTCCTGCAGCACCACACCCTGCGTGGGCACCGCCTCGATGGCGCCGAAAAGACGCGTCCACGGAACGGCCAGTTGATCGATCACCGCGTTGGCCTGCTGCAGGCGCCGCTGAAGCTCGGCATCGTCGTCGGCGCCGCGTGCGCCCGTGCCGGCGCGGCGGCTGCCAGCGTCATCGACCGCATCGGCGGGCGACTGCACGCGTCGCTGCATTCGATCCAGTCGGGACTGCAATTCGTCGATGCCGGTCTGCCGCTGCTCATGCTGCTGCACGGCCAGGGCCGCCGCGGCGGCGGCAAAGGCCAGCAGCGCGATGCCGATCAGCCGGCCCGCAAGACCCTGGCGCGCCACGGCAGCCGGTGCGAAGTCGAGCTGCAGCGCGTGCATCACGCGAGGCCCGGCGCCTACGCGACGAAGAACGAAAGCGGCGCACGCAACACCACGGTGTGCAGCGTCGTGGCCGGGGATGGGGCCGATGCACTGCCGTCGATACTGCCGTCGACACCGCCGTCGATACTGCCAGCGCGAAGGTCGAGCGTCAGCAGCGGCGGTGCCTGGCCTTCGGCGCCGAGCGAGAACCACTCGCGCCGCCAGGCCTGTTCGAGATCGACAGGGCCGGCGATCTGGCGCACATGGCGCAGGCGCTCGTCGGCCAGCCAGAGCCAGGTGCTGCCGCCAGCGTGCTGCAGCACGAAGCATGCATCGCTGCCGCCACTCATCCGCGCAATCTGGCGCCGCAGCGGGTTGAGCGCCCAGGCCAGCATCGGCTGCAGCGAATGCAGGCGCAGTTGCCGTGCGGCGAGTGCCTGAACGACGCCCTCGACCAAGCTGGAATCGACGGCGCAGGCGAGCCCCGCCTGACCATGGCGGGCCGGCTCGACCTGCACCGTCCAGCGTGCGGCCAGATCACCGAACGCTTCAGTGAAGCCTTGGCGTGCCAGCGCCATCCGTTCTGTCGGCGACGACAGGCGGGCGTGCCAGGGCACCAGCCGGTAGCGCAGCAGCGCGTCGCTGATCACGGCGTGCACGCGTGTGCCGGCGGGCAGGGCCTGGCGGTCGAGTTGCTCGCCCCAGGCGGTGAGCACGGCCTGGCCACGCGACACGCCGTCAGCCGCGTCCATGCCGGCGCTGACGGGTGCAGCCAGGTGCAGCCGCCGCGACTCAGTCCACCAGCGTGACACGGTTGATCTCCTCCAGCGTGGTC